>NZ_JAGRQY010000103.1:0-35106 GCF_018223905.1 Klebsiella sp. 28 | reverse complement strand
CCCGAAAGGTGCGGGTTTTTTTGCTGTGTGGGGTATATCTCCCCCGGTGGCGCTGCGCTTACCGGGGCTACAAAACCGTACCCCGGACAAAGTGCGCAGCACCGCCTTTATTGCTTCGCAAAATAGCGTGACGAATGCTTGTGGCATGGTCAACCGGATAGTGAATTTACCGGATGATACAAGTCGGAAAATAATTATCAGCAGCTACGATTAATATTATTTCTTTATTTCAGCGCCATTATATTGTGCTCCGGTAAAATAATGATGCGGCCTCTTCCTCCCACAAAATAACGCGTTTACGCTTCAGAAAAAATATTTCCGTGACTGGATACTTCGCTTCCGGATGTATTGTGGCGAACGGTATGCTTCTTCCCTGTTTTTGTCTAAATGAGCTTTATCATTAACACTTTGTTAACTTGATCTGGTTTATATGGCAGCAAATTTGATATACAAAGGGGGATGATTGCCTGTATGGATGCTGCCCGAAATACCTTGCGAAACATAGACTGGTTCTCGGCTGGCAAATGAGAATAGAAATGAAAATCCTGCTTAACTGGTCGCCATTGCGCCAGCTCTTCACTTACATTCAGGAGCGCTTTACCTTTCTGGTGCTGCTCTGCTGGCCAGCGATTATCTGGTTGTTCTGTCGGGTCGGCGTGTGGCTCACCGATAACGTTTATGAACTGCTGGGAAAATCACCAGCCCAGTCCTTCACCGTGTATCTGCAGCCGTTTATGACCCCCGGCACGCTGCTGCGCATCTCCATCAGCTGGGTGGTGTTGCTGTTCATTCTCTTCAGTATGGCGATGGCCTTCACCTGGGGTTTACGTCGCTTTATGAATCGCCATAAATAAACCATTCGGCCGCCGTAAGTCGACGGCCCTTCTTAAGCCTTTATGCCATCTCACCAATAGTCTTACGAAAACGCAGCAACGCGATAGTAAAGAACACTCCGCCGATAGCCAGCAAGGTTAAGAACTGCGGCCAGACGATGGCGAAGCTGGCGCCTCGATACAATATCGCCTGCGCCAGGCTGACGAAGTGGGTGGTCGGCATGGTCAACATAATATCCTGTACCAGCTGCGGCATACTTTCTCGCGGCGTGGATCCGCCGGAGAGCATCTGCAGCGGCAGTAAGACCAGGATCATCAGCAGCCCCAGCTGCGGCATCGAGCGGGCGAGGGTGCCCATAAAAATGCCGATTGAGGTCGTGGCGAACAGGCTGAGCGCCACCCCCAGCATAAACAGGGGAATCGACCCTTCAATGGGCACCTGCAAAATCCCCTGTACCATCAGCACCAGCGACAGCCCGGAGACCACCAGCACCACCAGGCCCATTGACCAGATCTTGGCCATCATGATTTCAAACGGCGTGACCGGCATCACCAGCAGATGCTCAATGGTGCCATGTTCCCGCTCGCGGATCAGCGCCGAACCGGTGAGGACAATGGCCAGCATGGTGATATTGTTGATGATCGCCATCACCGCGCCAAAGCGCTCCTGCTCAAGGTTAGGATTAAAACGCATCCTGACCGCCAGCTCTACCGGCAGCACGCTGTTATCCCGATAGCGGGCGATAAAACTGTTTACTTCGCCGGTGATAATATTCTGGATGTAACCGTTGCCGGTAAAGGCCTGACTCATGCGCGTGGCGTCGACGTTGACCTGGATTTCCGGCTGCCGATCGGCCAGTACATCGCGCTGGAAGTTAGGCGGGATGTTGATGGCGAACGTGTAGCGCCCGGCATCCAGCCCGGCGTCCATCTCATCAGCGGTGATCAGCTCCGGCTCAAGAAACCAGGGACGGTAAAAAGCGTTAATAATGCGTGAGGAGAGCTGGGATTTATCCATATCAGCAACCGCGATCGGCGCCAGGTGCAGCGAACCGGGCATCACCGTGGCCGAGGAGTACACCGACACGGTAAACGCAAACACGATCAGCGCCAGCATCGCTTTATCACCGAGCAGGCTGCGCAGTTCTTTGACGCCAAGATTATAAATATTGCGTAATCCGCGCATCATCCCTCCTGTTTCTTCAGCAGCAGCACGCTCAACCCGAGCACCAGCGGCACCGCAATCAGTAGCGGAATGAATGAGCCCCACAAATCGCTAATATTCAGCGCTTTGGAAAAGGTCCCGCGGGCGATAGTCAGGAAGTGGCTGGTCGGGTAGATTTGCCCAATCCAGCGCCCGGGACCTTCCAGCGAGGCCACCGGATCGATCATTCCGGAAAACTGGGTTGCCGGGATCAGCGTAATAATCGCGGTACCGAAAATAGCGGCGATTTGGCTCTTCATAAAGGTTGAGATCAGCAGCCCCAGACCAGTGGCGATGGTGACATACAGCAGCGCCGCCAGGGTCAGCGTCAGGAAACTCCCCTTATGCGCGACGCCAAAGACAAAAACCGACAATGCGCACAGCAGGAAGAAGTTAAACATCCCCAGTACGATATAAGGCAGCTGTTTGCCGAGCAGGAACTCGCTACGGGTGGTTGGCGTCACGTACAAGTTGATAATCGACCCGAGCTCTTTTTCACGCACTACGCTCAGCGCGCTGAGCATCGCCGGGATCATCATCAGCAGCAGCGGGATCACCGCCGGGACGATGGCCGGCAGGCTCTTCACGTCTGGATTGTAGCGATAGCGGGTCTCGATGGAGATGAGCGAGGTATCGCGCTGCGGGCTGCTCTGCCGGCCGGCCATCTCCTGCAGCCAGGCCAGATGCATCGCCTGTACGTAGCCGCGCACGGTTTCCGCGCGGTTGGGCATCGCGCCGTCCACCCACACGCCGATTTGCACCGGCGTGCCGCGGGCGATATCGCGACCAAAGTTCGGCGGGATCTCTATCGCCACCGCCAGCTCGCCGTCGCGCATCCGGCGGTCCAGTTCGTCATAGCTGTGCAGCGGCGCCTGTTCGATAAAGTAGCGTGAGCCAGCGAGATTCTGCGACCAGCCCTGGCTGCTGAGGGTTTGATCGCGGTCGAGGACGGCAAAGCGCAGATCCTCAACGTCCATGCTGATCCCATACCCCATGATAAACATCAGGATCACCGTCCCCAGCAGCGCCAGCGTCGATCGTACCGGATCGCGGCGCAGCTCCAGCGCCTCGCGGCGGCTATAGCTAAACAGCCGGCGAAGACTGAAGGCCTGCCGTGGAGCCGTATGTCCGGAATGCGATGCCACAGCAGACGTGGGTTCTTCTGGTACTGGAGAGGACGGCTGGGCCTCTTTAAGCCAGGCGATAAACGCCTCTTCCAGGCTGTTTGAACCGCGCTGCTCGACCAGCGCCTGCGGCGTATCGCTGGCCAGCACTTTGCCGGCGTGCATCAGGGAGATACGATCGCAGCGTTCCGCCTCATTCATAAAGTGGGTGGAGATAAAAATGGTCACCTGATCCTGCCGCGCGAGGTCTATCATCAGCTGCCAGAACATATCCCGCGCCACCGGGTCGACGCCGGAGGTCGGCTCGTCGAGGATCAGCATCTCCGGGCGATGGATGACCGCCACCGCTAACGACAGGCGCTGACGGATCCCCAGCGGCAGATCGGCGGGAAGCGCGTCTTCAGCCTCGGTCAGCATAAAGCGCTCGCACATTTCCGCCACCCGGCCGGGGATTTCGCCGTCCGGAATATGGAACAGGCGGGCGTGCAGCTCGAGGTTTTGCCGGACGGTCAGTTCGCTATAGAGCGAGAAGGCCTGCGACATATAACCCACCCGCTGGCGGGTGGCGATATCCTTCGGGTCGACCGGCTGGCCGAACAGCCAGGCTTCACCTTCGCTGGCGGGCAGCAGGCCGGTGAGCATCTTCATGGTGGTGGATTTGCCGCAGCCGTTGGAGCCGAGGAAGCCGAAGATTTCACCGCGGGCGATGCGGAAATTAACGTGGTCGACGGCAACAAAGTTGCCGAAGCGCATGGTCAGGCCGCGCGCTTCGATGGCGATCTCTTCCTCACGGCTGTCGCGCGGTGGGATAACTACCGCCCTATGCGCCTGACGCTGTGCTTCTGGCAGCAGGGCGATAAACGCCTGCTCCAGGGTCTGGCTGCCGGTCTGGGCTTTGAGCTCTGCAGCGCTGCCGGTCGCCAGCACCTCGCCGGCGTTCATCGCCACCAGCCAGTCAAAGCGCTCGGCCTCTTCCATGTAGGCGGTGGCCACCAGCACGCTCATCGCCGGCCGGCGCTGGCGAATACTGTCGATAAGCTCCCAGAACTGCGCCCGGGAGAGGGGATCGACGCCGGTGGTCGGTTCATCAAGGATCAGCAGCTGCGGATCGTGGATCAGCGCGCAGCACAGGCCGAGCTTTTGCTTCATCCCACCGGAGAGTTTTCCGGCGGGGCGATCGCGAAACGGCGCCAGCCCGGTACTCTGCAGCAGCTCGTTGATGCGCAGTTCGCGCTCGGCTTTATCGTGGCCGAACAGGCGGGCGAAGAAGTCGACGTTTTCATACACCGAGAGAGTGTGATAGAGGTTTTTCCCCAGCCCCTGCGGCATCCACGCGATTTTCGGACACACCTCGCGGCGGTGATGCACATCGCGCATATCGCCGCCAAGCACCATCACGTTCCCCTGCTCGATGGTCCGCGCCCCGGCGATCAGCGAAAGCAGGCTCGATTTGCCGACGCCATCCGGGCCAATCAGGCCAACCATACGCCGTGCCGGGATCGCCAGACTGATATCGCGCAGCGCGATGGTGGCGCCAAACTGCTGACCAACGTGTTCCAGCAGGGCGACGGGGGGCGAGGTATCCTGCGGCGTTAGTTTCATTGCGGCAACCTCACCGCCAGGGCTTCAGGCCAGGGTTGTTGTTTATCCAGTCGTACGTAAGCCATACCGGGCAGGCCGGTTTTGACATACTCCAGGTGCTGCGCCAGCAGCTCCGGCGGGATACGCGCTTTGACGCGGAACATTAGCTTCAGGCGCTCGTCGCTGGTCTCGACCGTTTTCGGCGTGAACTGGGCGACGCTGGCGACAAAGCTGATATTGGCCGGGATCACCAGATCCGGCGCGGCATCAAGGACCAAGCGCGCTTCGCTGCCGAGCGCCAGCAGACCTGCCTGTTCGGTGGGCAGAAAAAAGGTCATATAGACATCGGCGAGATCGACCATGTTCAGTACCCGGCCACCGGCGGCCAGGACTTCGCCTGGCTCAGCGACGCGATACTGAATGCGGCCGTCGCGGGGGGCTTTCAGCTCGCTATCGTCAATATCGGCGAGGATCCGCCGCTCGGTCGCCTGGGAGGCTTCGACGCGGGTTTGCGCCTGAATAATGCTGGTGCGGGCAGCTTCGATGGCGGCGCGGGCGGCGGAGACCTGGGCTTTCGCCGATTCCAGCGCCGCGCGGGCGCTCTCTGCGGCCGCGCGATCGTCATCCAGCTGCTGGGCAGAGACGGCGCCACGCTGGGAGAGGGTGTTGGAGCGAACATGGCGTTTCGCCGTGGAATCCAGCTCCGCCTGGCGCTGCTTCACTACCGCTTCGCTGGCGCGCATTTCACTTTGTCGCTGATCGAGCAAGGCTCTGGCGGCCAGGACCGCGCTTTCCGCTTCCTTGATTTGCGCGGCGGCTTCAAGACGCTGCTCGTTCAGTACCCGGGTATCCATTCTCGCCAGCACCTCCCCCTGGTGCACGAACTGACCCTCTTTGACCAGAATGGTGTCGATACGCCCGGCGATTTTACTGGCAATATCGACTTCGGTGGCTTCGATTCGGCCGTTGCTGCTGGCAAACCCCGCCGGGAGTCCCGGCGGGCGTAGCAGCCACCATGCGGCGGCGGCGAGCACCACCAGTAAGCCGACAAAATACCCTGCCCAACGTTTCTTTATTTTGTCCATACGCGACTCGCTTGATTCCCTGTGCTGAGTGGTGCGCGTGTTTCCTCCGGCGGGCGGAGCGTCCTTCTTGCGNNTTCTTGCGAAGGACGAAAAAGTGGAGGGAGGGCCGCTGACGCCGCGCTCTGCCGCGCCGATGCGCAGCCGCTCGCTGGGCTACTTATGTGGTCATCATCAGCGATCCTGGCCTTAATGAAACACGCATAGTGAGAGCTACCGTTAACGCGATAGTAACAGCCGGGGCGATATTGTCCATACGAAAGACAGGGTCTTGTCGGCGTGTTAACAAAATTATCCGCACAGGGAGTATTTCACCATCTCAGAACAGCACCGGCAGCCCCAGCCCGCGCTTCACCTCATGCAGCGTCTGCTGCGTCAGCTGGTGGGCACGTTCGCTGCCCTGGCGCAGCAGCTCAAGCAGCATCCCTTTATCCTGAATAAAAGTGGCCCTGCGTTCGCGGATCGGCGCCAGTAGCGTCTGCAAGCAGGTCTCCAGCTCATTCTTACACTGGCGATCGCCCAGCCCGCCGCGCTGATAGTGGGCTTTCATCTCTGCCACCCGCGCCTTATCGCTGTGGAATGCATCGAGATAGGTAAACACCACGTTGCCCTCGACATGCCCCGGATCGCTGACTCTCAGGTGCGTCGGGTCGGTATACATCGCGCTGACCGCGTGGTGGATTTCCTCCTCTGTGGCCGATAACGTCAGCGTATTGCCCAGCGATTTCGACATTTTGGCGTTGCCATCGACGCCCGGCAGGCGACTCACTTCGCTGAGTAGCGCCTTGCAGTGGCGCAGCACCGGCTCGCCGGTGAGGCTATTCATCTTGTGGACGATCTCGTTGGTCTGCTCAATCATCGGTAGCTGATCGTCGCCCACCGGCACCAGTTCGGCCTTGAACGCGGTGATATCGGCCGCCTGGCTAATCGGATAGGCGAGAAAACCCACCGGCAGCGAGCGGGCGAATCCCTTCTGGGCAATTTCATTTTTGACCGTCGGATTACGTTCTACGCGGGCGACGGTGACGATATTCATATACAGCGCGCTGAGCTCCGCCAGCGCCGGCAGGGCGGACTGCAGGCAAATAGTGGTGAGCCTGGGGTCGATGCCGACGGCCAGATAATCGGCCATGACTTCGAGGATATGGTGGCTGATTTTTTGCGGATTGCTGCCGTTGTCCGTGAGCCCTTGCAGGTCGGCGATCAGGATAAATTGCTGGTGGTTATGCTGCAGCGCGACGCGCTGGCGCAGCGAGCCGACGTAGTGGCCAAGATGAAGTTGGCCGGTCGGGCGGTCGCCGGTGAGGATGGTTTGTGGATGGTTCATCAGGGACTCCTTATCAGACTGTTCAGCCGAAAGACGTCCTGAAAACACCAAAGCCGCCTTCCGGCGGCTTTGAAAATGGAAACGTGTATCGTGCCGCCTGTTATGCAGGCAGCCACCAACGGCGGGGATAGGTAACGATAACGTTTCTGTTCATAGGGAGTATCCTGCCACGGAAGGGGCTGGAGGCGCAATCAAAAATCACATACTTTTCCTGATGTTATTTATGTGATTGTTTTTCGGTAAATAACGAAGCGGGAAAAATATATTTTCTCTGCGACCCGAACATTATTCTGGAACAACAAACTATGTTGCATTTTTTTTGTGAAAAAGCTCACGCCACAGGATTATAGTATTATTATCCATATTTATAGCTGAATATTACCTGTCTGCTGTTACAGCTTGTGTTTATACTCTTCTAAATTATTAACATTATTACAATTTCTATCTATTTTTCCGCTTTGCGTCATACCCCTGTCTGACTACAACGTATTGAGGCTAATTATTATGCATAAACGTCTGGTCGTTAATATTTTTTCATCCTTGCTGTTGGGGGCTGCGCTTATTTCCACGCCGGTATATGCGGCAGAAAAAACCGTAGTCAATATTTCAAAAGTGGACGGCATGCCATGGTTTAACCGGATGGGTGAAGGGGTAGTCCAGGCCGGGAAAGAGTTTAACCTCAACGCCTCCCAGGTAGGGCCGTCCAGCACCGATGCGCCGCAGCAGGTGAAAATTATTGAGGACCTGATTGCACGTAAAGTGGATGCCATCACTATCGTGCCTAACGATGCCAACGTGCTGGAGCCGGTATTCAAAAAAGCCCGTGACGCCGGCATCGTGGTACTGACCAACGAATCGCCCGGGCAGCCGAGCGCCAACTGGGATGTGGAGATCATCGATAACGAGAAGTTCGCTGCTGAATACGTGGAGCATATGGCCAAGCGGATGGGTGGCAAAGGCGGCTACGTTATCTATGTCGGTAGCCTTACGGTACCGCAGCACAACCTGTGGGCCGATCTGCTGGTGAAATACCAAAAAGAACATTACCCGGACATGCATGAAGTCACCCGCCGAATGCCGGTGGCGGAAAGTGTTGATGATTCCCGCCGTACCACGCTCGATCTGATGAAAACTTACCCGGATCTGAAAGCGGTGGTCTCTTTTGGTTCGAATGGCCCGATTGGCGCGGGGCGCGCGGTGAAAGAGAAGCGTGCGAAAAATAAAGTCGCGGTCTACGGGATGATGATCCCCTCGCAGGCGGCCTCTCTTATTAAGAGCGGCGATATTACCGAAGGGATCACCTACGATCCGGCGACAGCCGGCTATGCCCTCGCGGCCGTCGCCAGCACCCTGCTGAACGGCAAAACCATTGAGCCGGGATTTGAACTGAAAGAGCTCGGTAAAGCGGAGGTCGATAGCGACAAGCATATTATCCGCTTCCATAAAGTGCTGCTGGTAAATAAAGACAATATTGATTCGCTCTACTAATCCACCTTCCGGGGCGCCAGCCGCCCCGGCTTAACCAGCCAGGGGATGCTATGGAACCTTTCCTTTCCCTTCGACACGTCAGCAAAACCTTCCACGCCAACCGCGCGCTCAATGATATCAGCATCGACTTTATGCCCGGAGAAGTGCACTGCCTGGCCGGGCAGAACGGTTGCGGGAAGTCGACGTTGATCAAAATTATCTCTGGCGTCTATCGCCCGGATGAGGGCGCAGCGATGACGCTGGGCGGCAAGACGTGGCCCAAACTGACGCCAGCGGCCTCGGTCGCCCATGGGATCCAGGTGATTTATCAGGATCTGTCGCTGTTTCCCAATCTCAGCGTGTGGGAGAACATTGCTATAAACCACTATCATCGCGGCGTGCTGGTGAGGCGCAGCGAACTGCGACGCAGTGCGGAGCAGGCGATGCGCAGTATTAACGTCTCGCTGCCGCTGGATGCCGCCGTGGAATCGCTCTCCATCGCTCGCTGTCAGCTGGTGGCTATCTGCCGCGCGCTGGCGCAGGATGCCCGGCTTATCATTATGGATGAACCCACGGCCTCATTGACCCATCAGGAAGTGGAGGGACTATTGCATGTGGTGCGCCAGCTGCGTGAGAGGGGGATCTGCATCGTCTTCGTAAGCCACCGTCTGGAAGAGGTCATGGCCGTATCGGACCGCATCAGCGTGCTGAAGGATGGCAATCTGGTCGGCACCTTGCCGGCGGCAGAGGTAACCACCCGCCGGCTCGGTTTTCTGATGACGGGCCAGGAGTTTGACTATCAGGTGCGCGATCTGTGGCAGGGGCAGGGCAGTACGCCGGTGCTGGAGGTGCGCAATCTCAGCCGCAAAGGGGAATATCATAACGTCTCCCTGAAGGTCGAAGCCGGAGAAGTGGTGTCGATAGTCGGCCTGTTGGGCGCCGGGCGAACAGAGCTGTGCCTGAGCCTTTTCGGCATGACCCGCCCTGACAGCGGCGAGATCCTGATAAATGGCCAGCCGGTGCGGTTGCGTAGCAATCAGGACGCTATCCGCCACGGTATCGGCTATGTCTCCGAGGACCGTATGTCGCGCGGCCTGGTGATGAGTCAGTCGATTGAAAACAACATTATCAGCACCGTGTTTCATAAAGTGAAAGGCGCTTGCGGACTATTGAGTGATAGTAAAGCTCAGCAGCTGGTCGCAAGAATGGTCAACGCGTTGACCATTAAGGCGCCGGATACGCATCTGCCGGTGAATACCCTCTCCGGTGGTAATGCCCAGCGCGTTTCTATCGCCAAATGGCTGGCGATCTCTCCTAAGCTGCTGATCCTCGATAGCCCAACCGTGGGGGTGGATATCGCAAACAAAGCCGGGATCTATCATATCATCAGCGATTTGGCTGCCCATGGTATCGCCGTGCTGATGATTTGCGACGAGATTGAAGAGGCGTGGTACCAGAGTCATCGCATCCTGGTGATGAAGCAGGGCGAGTTGACCCATAGCTTCCTGCCGGACAGCAGTACCCAGCAGCAGNNTATTGCGCTGTGCCTGCTGCTGGGCTGGCGCAGTGAGGAATTTTTCACTTTCGGCAATCTTTACGACCTCGCTAATAACTATGCGATGCTGACCATTCTCGCCTGTGGTCTGTTCGTGGTGCTGATCGCCGGCGGGATTGATATCTCCTTCCCGGCTATGACCATTATCGCCCAGTACGGCATGGTGGTGATGCTGCAAAAAGTAGGCGGCAACTTCGCGGTGGCTTTTGTGCTTGCCGGCGGCATCGGCGTGCTGCTGGGGCTGGTGAACGCGCTGTTGGTTAATCGTCTGCGGGTCCCCTCGATCATTATCACCATTTCTACGCTCAACATTTTCTACGGTTTGCTGCTGTGGTTAAGCAAAGGTGTCTGGCTCTACGACTTCCCTCCGTGGTTTGAAAAGGGGGTTATGCTGTTCAAATATACCGATGCCGATGGTTACGATTACGGTCTGGGGCTGCCGCTGCTGACGATGATCGCCGTGGTGCTGTTGACCGCGTTTATCATGAATTTCACCACCGTTGGCCGCAAGATCTATGCCATGGGCGGCAACCGGGAATCCGCCAGCCGCGTCGGCTTCAGCGTGCTCCGCCTGCAGCTGTTCGTTTATGGCTATATGGGGCTAATGTCGGGGGCCGCAGGTGTCGTGCAGGCGTGGACAGTGATGACCGTTGCGCCGGATTCACTGCTGGGCTATGAGCTGACGGTGCTGGCGGCGGTGGTGCTGGGCGGCACCAGCCTGATTGGCGGGCGCGGAACTCTCACCGGTACGCTGCTGGGGGTGATTTTACTGGCGGTGATGCAGAACGGCCTGAACCTGCTAGGGGTCTCCTCCTACTGGCAGACCCTGATCACTGGGGCGATCATCGTCGTCAGCATCAGCGTAACGGCATGGAGCCAGCATCAGAACCGGAGCTTGTTATGAAAAAATCGTGGCGCAACAACGTTGAGTTTTACCTGATCGGCCTGCTGCTGCTGATGGTTATCGCCTTTAGCATCGCCATGCCAAACATCTTCTGGTCTGTCAGCAATTTCCAGTCGATTGCCTCGCAAATGCCGGTGCTGGGGATCCTGGCGCTGGCGATGGCCATGACTATGCTTTGCGGCGGCATTAATTTGTCAATTATCGCGACGGCTAACGCCTGCTCGCTGGTGATGGCCTGGGTGGCGACGAGCTATCCGCCTGGGGGCGCTACCGCGCTGGCGACGCTGCTGGCTGGCGGAGGGGCGGCGATGATCATTGGCCTGTGCAACGGGATATTGATCGCCGGGATCCGCGTTTCGCCGATCCTGGCTACCCTTGGCATGATGACCCTGCTCAAAGGGATAAATATTCTGATCACCGGCGGCAGTGCCATCGCTAACTATCCGCAGTGGGTGCTGTGGCTGAATCACGCCCAGTGGTTCGGTATTCCGCTGCCAATGTGGCTTTTTGCGGTGGTGGCGGCCGGGCTGTGGGTGCTGCTGGAGAAAAGCCCGCTGGGTCGGGCGATCATGTTGATCGGATCCAACGAACGGGCGACCCATTATTCCGGGATCAATACCCGGCGGGTGTTGATGTGGGTATATGTCATCTCGGCCCTGCTCTGCGCGGTGGCTGCGTTTCTGATGATGTCGAAGCTGAACTCAGCCAAAGCATCTTATGGGGAATCGTATTTGCTGGTGTCGATCCTCGCGGCGGTGCTTGGCGGCGTGAATCCGGATGGCGGTAGCGGGCGCATCGTTGGGATGGTGCTCGCGCTGTTCCTGCTGCAGATTATTGAGAGTGGGTTCAATATCCTCGGTATCAGCCCCTATCTGACGATGGCGCTGTGGGGCGTATTGCTGCTGTGCTTTATCCAGGCGCGAGGCATGCTGGGACTGGAGAGAGCCGGGTAAATGACCCGTCCTCGGGGGCGAAGACGGGATAGCCAGTTATTCGCTACGCAAATGCACCGCCAGGCCGCTTTGCCCTGGCGCCAGCTCCGGGCGCAGCGTCAGCGACGGGATCAGATAATCGCCATGATTCTGCCGGCGGAATGGAATGGGCTCGGTTTGCCACAGCGTGTCCAGCCGCTCGGCCAGGGCGGCGCACTGATCGGCGAACTGCCCGGCATCGGTTTTATCCGTGCGGTAGAACACCAGCGGCGGAAGCACCTCAAAGCCGGGATAGAACAGCATACCGTGCTGAATGGGGAACAGGATGTCGTCGATGGGGCCATTGATCCCGCGCGGTGAATAGTGTTCCGCCCAGCCGCCGGCGGTGACGATCAGCATCGCCCGCTTGCCGACGAAAGTGCCTTCCCCGTAGCGATCGCCCCAGTGGCTGTCGCTGTGCTCGCCGACGCCATAGGCAAAGCCCCAGGCGTACACCCTGTCGATCCAGCCCTTCATGATGGCGGGCATCGAGAACCACCATAGCGGGAACTGGAAAATCACCGTATCGGCCCACAGCAGCTTTTCCTGCTCGGCTACGATATCCGCACTTTGGGTGCCCTGGGCAAAGGCCTGTTTGGAATCGAGGGTCGGCCGCCAGAACTCGCCGACCGGCGGGGCGCCGCTGTCGTCGGCGTCATATCCGGCCTTCCAGCGCATAGCGTAGAGATCGGAAACCTGCACTTCATGCCCGGCCTGCTGCAGATGGCGGATGGCGAAATTTTTCAGCGCGCCATTGAGCGAGCGCGGTTCCGGATGGGCGTAAATCAGCAGTACTTTCATAATATCACCTCTGGCGTATGGAGAGCTGCAGAGTAGGAAAGCTGAAGCTATAGTAGAAATTAATTACTTAAATTCCCGGTATAGTCGTGATTAATTTACAGCGTCTGGATCTCAATCTGTTGCGCACCCTGGATGTGCTGCTTAGCGAAAACAACGTTACCCGGGCGGCGCAGCGGCTGAATCTGTCGCAGCCCTCGGTGAGTATTCAGCTCGCCAGGCTGCGGGAGATTTTCGCCGATCCGCTGCTGATGCCGGGCCCGCGCGGCATGCAGCCCACCGCCCGCGCCGATGAAATACGCCAGCCGTTGCGCGCCGCGTTAGCCGCGCTGGAGCAGGCGGTGGCGCCGGTCAGCCCTTTTGATCCGGCCACGGCGGCGGAGACCTGGCGGGTGGCGGCGACGGACTATATGGCCTCGGCGATCCTCCTGCCGATGCTGGCTGGGTTACGCCAGGCCTCTCCCGGCAGTCGGCTGGCGGTATTCGAGCTGCAGCCGGCGCGGCTGGAGCAGCAGGCGGCCAGCGATACAGTAGATCTTTTCTTTCATACCCGCGAGGGCGCGCCGCCGGGGCTGCATCAGCGCCTGCTGTTTCGCGAACGCTACGTGCTGGCTGGCCGGGCGGAACATTCGGCGCTGCGGCCTGGGCTTAGCCTGGAAACGTTCTGTCAGCTGGAGCACGTGATCGTCTCCCCGGACGGGGGCGGCTTCAGCGCGGCGACCGATATCGCGCTGGCGAACCTGGGACTGATGCGGCGGGTTGTCCTTTCCGTGCCACATTTCCTGTTTATGCTGGAGACCCTGCGCAATAGCGATCTGGTGGCGGTCCTGCCGGAGCGGCTGGTGCGCGGGCAGAGCGGGCTGGTGGTCGTCGAGCCGCCGCTGGCGGTCGCCGGCTTTGAGATGCTGATGCTGTGGCACGAGCGCTGGCACCGCGACCCGGCGCATCAATGGCTGCGCCAGTTCATTGTGAATTCACTGGAGGAACAGACATGCTGAGTGGACTGAATCACCTGACCCTGGCAGTCAGCCAGCTGGCGCCGAGCGTGGCGTTTTATCAGCAGCTGCTGGGCATGACGCTGCACGCCCGCTGGGACAGTGGGGCCTATCTCTCCTGCGGCGATTTGTGGCTGTGCCTGTCGCTGGATCCGCAGCGGCGCGTTACTCCGCCGGAAGAGAGCGACTACACCCATTATGCGTTTAGCATTAGCGAGGCGGATTTCGCTAGCTTCGCCGCCCGCCTTGAGGTTGCCGGCGTAGCGGTCTGGAAGCTGAACCGTAGCGAAGGCGCTTCGCACTACTTTCTCGACCCCGACGGCCATAAGCTGGAGCTGCACGTCGGCAGTCTCGCCCAGCGTCTGGCCGCCTGCCGCGAACAGCCGTATAAGGGGATGGTGTTTTTTGATGAGTGACAGGGGGCTCTCGGTGCTATGGCGTTGTGGAAGAAAATCTCCTGTGTTACCTTTCCTACGAGGCAGGATCTACTTGTGGCTGGCATATTTTGTATTGGTAGACGTCCGTGCATAATATGTTTTACGTGAAGCTCGCCAATGCCGCTGTGGCATCGTGAAAAATATAACCTTCGCCGTTGGTGGCGCAGACGAAAGGAACGTTCAGCAGACGTGTGTACTCATACCTCTACTACGTATTCTTTGCCGATTTCATGTTTATTGGAGTTGGCTTAAATAACCACCAGAGGAGTGCCTGCCTTGTGATACAGCACCATATCCCCCGGATTTTACCGGTCTCCGCTCCACTATCTTACCGCGCACGATGGCTTTGCCGTCCCGAAGTATGACCTCTTGGCAGATTTTCGTCGTGTTGTTCCAGTCATCGGGTATTCTCGATAGAACCGGATGACTCTGATTCTACATAAAAAATAGCTAATACGAGCCGCTTTAGACGATGAAGATCAGAATATATGTTGATTTTGATGAACTATACATCTAACGACATTTAGCGTTATATTAGTGAAATAAGAATAGCTTACATTCTTTGCTGATATATATCTGTGTGTAATAATAAATAGTATGAATTTTATATTCGGAGGCTGGGTATGCCTTATGATTTATCGTCTCGATTGGTTATAGGTTTAGCATCAAGTGCGCTTTTTGATTTAGATGAATCAGATGAAATATTTCGAACGAAAGGTGAGGATGAGTACAGGAAATTTCAGCGTGAAAATCAAGATGTACCATTAGGGAAAGGCGTTGCGTTCCCATTTATTAGGCGCCTGTTAACTTTGAACAAAATCAATAAAAGCAACCCTCCTGTTGAGGTTATTCTTTTATCGAGAAACGATCCCGATACAGGTTTGCGGGTTATGAATTCAATCGAAAGTCATAATTTAGGTATAACACGAGCTGTTTTCCTGCAAGGCCGTTCGCCCCATAAATATATACCAGCATTGGATATTGAGTTATTTCTTTCCGCAAATTCTCAAGATGTGAATCAGGCCGTTATGGCTGGGTATCCGGCAGGTCAGATTCTTAAGGGAAATATTAAGGATGATGTTCAGGATCATGAACTCAGAATTGCATTCGACTTTGATGGAGTTATCGCAGATGATTCTGCGGAAGCTGTATACCAAAAAAGCCATGTGCTTGCAGATTTTCATAATTATGAAGCTCAACATGTCAATGAGACTCATAATCCCGGACCATTGAAAGATTTTCTTCAACGTATATCTGATATTCAGAAGATGGAAGAAGAATTAGAGAGAGAAGATCCAGCGTATAGACGTATTCTTCGCATTTCAATTGTAACGGCGAGAAACGCGCCTTCACACAAGAGAATGATCAATACGATGAGAGCGTGGGGGATCAATGTTAATGAAGCATTCTTTATGGGCGGGGTAGAAAAGAACAAAATCCTTGAAATTATGCAGCCACATATGTTCTTTGATGATCAGCGTCTCCATCTTGAACCTTCAGCATCTGTTTTACCTTCTGTGCATATACCATTTGGTGTGACGAATAAAAGATAATGGTGTAATTAAAATATAAGGCCCCGATATTTTGGGGCATATATGATATATTACTTGCTGCTTTTAGTTAAAATAATCACTCCATCGCCACCTTCACCGCTTCTCCCAGCTTCACCATCACCGCTTTATGTTTCTCGGTCGGCGGCAGGGCGCAGTTGATCCTGACGCAGTTGCGATACTTGCCCGCTGCCGAAAACAGCGAGCCCGGCGCGACCTGGATCTTCAGCCGGCACAGCTGCTTGGCGACGCAGACCATATCTACCTGCTCCGGGAGCTCAACCCACAGCATAAAACCGCCCTTCGGCCGGGTGACGCAGATCCCGCAGGGGAAAAATTCCCGCAGCCAGCAGGTGTAGATCTCGATATTGCGCTGATAGATCTGCCGCATCCGCCGCACGTGGCGGTGGTAGTGGCCTTCGCGAATAAAATTGCAGGCCGCCAGCTGAGTGGAGGGGACGTTGGTCCCGCTGGCGGCGTACTTCATCTGTAGCAGCTTGTCGTAGTAGCGCCCGGGGGCGATCCAGCCGATACGCAGCCCGGGGGCGATGGTTTTGGTAAAGGAGCTGCAGAGCATCACCCGGCCGTCGATATCCCAGGAGTGGATCGTGCGCGGGCGCGGGTATTCGGTGGCCAGCTCGCCGTAAATATCATCCTCGAAAATAACGATATCGTAGCGTTGGGCAAGGTTCAGCACCGCGCGCTTGCGGGCGTCCGGCATGATAAAGCCCAGCGGGTTATTGCAGTTTGGCACGAGGATCACCCCTTTGATCGGCCACTGATCCAGCGCCAGCTCCAGGGCCTCAATGCTGATCCCGGTTTCCGGATCGGTGGGGATCTCAATCGTCTTTAATCCCAGCCCGCGCAGCATCTGCATGGTGCCGTAATAGCAGGGGGATTCCACGGCGATGATGTCCCCTGGCTGGCACACCGACAGCAGGGCCAGCGACAGCGCGCTGTGGCAGCCGCTGGTGAGCACCAGATCGTCGGCAGTTACCACCGATCCGCCGTCGAGCATCAGGCGGGCGATCTGCTCCCGTAGCTCGCGACGCCCGGCCAGTTCGTCATAGTTCAACACCTCAGTGAGGTTGTGCTGGATAGCCCGGCTCAGTTCACGCCAGATGGGCTTCAGGCTTGGCTGCGTCACGTCCGGCGAGCCGCCGCCGAAGGGGATGATCGATTTATCGTAGCGGGCGTCAAGCATGGTCAGCACCTGATCCCACTGGGTGATCTCCACCGGGCGCTGGACCGGACGCGACATCGGCGGCACCGGCGGCTGGGCTTTGCGCGGGGCGACGAAATAGCCCGATCGCGGCTGCGGCACAATCATTTGCTGCTGCTCAAGCAGCTGATAGGCCTGCTGGACGGTGCTGATGCTGACGCCGTGCTCCTGGCTCAGGCTGCGCACCGACGGCAGCTTTTCGCCATGGCGATACAGGCCCTGTTCGATGCGTTCGGCCAGCAGCGTAGCGAGATGTTGGTAGCGGGTCATGCTGTATCCTTAATTGCCGCCATACAGATGGAATAACCAGTACAGATGGGCGTAAAAATTGGGCTCTGGTGTACGTTTTAGCTAATCTGTATGTTAAAGAAAAGCGTTTTGTGAATCTGTATTCCTTACCCCCAAATCCGTGAAGATAAAGCCTCTGGCAAGGTGAGGAGGTAGAGGATGGAATTTCACGAGAACAGGGCAAGACAGCCATTTATCGGTTTCGTACTGCTGGTGCGGTTTATCAAAAAATGGTGGCTTCAGGAGCAAACGCGCAGAGTTTTGCAGCAAATGAGCGACGAACAGCTGAAAGATATCGGCCTGCGTCGGGACCAGATCAATTAAAACGTGCGGTTTTTTACAGGCAAACCTTCTTCATTATCCCGGTGAGCGCAAAGTGCCGCCGGGATACATTCACGAAATTTATCAATTGATGCGGCACGAGCTTCCGTTTCTTGATACTTACCCTGATAAGTATTATTTTCTTCTCAATAATGAGAGGAAGACCCGTGACTGAAGACGAACTGTTTGCCCGCCGCCCGCTGGGGATGAGAATGGCTATGGTGGTGCGCCAGTGGCGCGCCATTATTGACTCCGCTATCACCGATACCGGACTCACCCAGTCCAGCTGGACGGTGCTGATGCAACTGCATCAGCTGGGAGACAACGTCTCGGTCAGCGAACTGGCGGAGGTGCAGGGCATTGAACTGCCGCCGCTAATGCGCACCCTCTCATTACTGGAAAAGCAGGGCTATCTGGTGCGTTCCACATCGCCATATGACAAACGCATTCGCCTGCTGACGCTGACCGCCGAGGGGCGGGCTATTCTGGAAAAACTGAGCTGCGTGATCGAGACCTATCAGGAGCGCGTAACCCAGACCATCCCGGAGGCCGATCTCGCCACCTTCAGCGCCACGTTAAATCAAATCGCCTGCCGTTTGCGGAATATCCGCGAAGAAGATAACAAGATCTAACACACTATGATGACGCCTGAACAAAAATTTGCCCGCTGGGTACGGGTGAGTATTGCCGCTTTTCTGGGAATATTCGCCTGGTTTATCGTTGCCGATATCTGGATCCCGCTGACGCCGGACTCCACCGTCATGCGCGTGGTGACCCCGGTTTCGTCGCGGGTCTCCGGCTATGTCTCGCACGTCTACGTGCACAACAACAGCCAGGTGAAAAAGGGCGACCTGCTGTATGAGCTCGACCCAACGCCATTCATTAATAAAGTTGAAGCGGCGCAGATCGCCCTCGAGCAGGCGAAACTGAGCAACCAGCAGCTGGACGCGCAAATCGCCGCCGCCCGCGCCAACCTGCGCACCGCGCAGTACACCGCGCGTAACGATAAGGTCACCCTCGATCGCTACCAGCGCTTGAGTACGATGCAGAACGTCTCGCAGTCCGACCTCGATAAGGTGCGAACCACCTGGCAGACCAGCGAGCAGTCGGTCTCGGCGCTGAACGCGCAGATCCAGAACCTGCTGATCCAGCGCGGCGAGCGCGACGATAAGCGCAACGTCACCCTGCAAAAATACCGTAATGCGCTGGAGGAGGCGCAGCTGAACCTGGCCTGGACCAAAGTGCGTGCGGAAACTGACGGCATGGTCAGCAACCTGCAGCTGAACCCGGGGATCTACGCCACCGCGGCGACGGCTGTGCTGGCATTGGTTAACAACAACACTGACATCGTCGCCGACTTCCGCGAAAAAAGCCTGCGCCACACCGCGGTGAATACCGATGCGGCGGTGGTCTTTGACGCCCTGCCGGGTCAAGTCTTCCCGGCGCACGTGACCAGCAGCGACGCCGGGATTCTGGCGGGACAGGAGGCGGTGAACGGTCAGCTGTCGCAGCCCGAGCAGTCCACCCGCTGGGTGCGCGACGCCCAGCGGATGCGCATTCACGTCGCGCTGGATCAGCCGCTGGACAAACCGCTGCCGACCGGCGCTCGCGCCACGGTGCAGCTGTACAATAGCGAGGGACCTTTCGCCCGCACCTTCGCCGGCCTGCAGATCCACCTGGTGAGCTGGTTGCACTATGTCTATTAATACCCTGGCGCATGTCTTTACCCCGCACGGCAATATCGTCTACACGGCGAATGATTTTCGCCAGACGGTGCGTATCGCCGTGGCCGGGACCATTGCGCTCAGCATCTCCACCTTCTACGACGTACAGTACGGCGTATTTTTCGTCGTTTATCCGCTGATGCTGATGTCGCTGGTACCGATGTTCAACCTGCACGTCGCCCGCCAGTTTATATTTAGCGCGGCGGTAAACTGTGTCGAAATGGTGCTAATTGTCGGCTATTTGTCGCAGTGGCCGGTGATCATGACCCTGGTGGTGTTTGCCCTGTACGTGATGCGTTTCCGCTTTATGAGCCAGGGACCGCTGTTCCTGTTGGGATCAATGGGGGTGGTGTGCCAGAGCACGATGCTCAACTTTATGAGCTATCCCACCAGCAACTGGCACACCCTGATGTTCTCCAATATGGAAGCCTGCGTGATGGCCGTGGCGCTGAGCGCGCTGCTGCATTACCTGATCCCGGACGTCGAACCGCGCAAGCCGCCGCCGCGGATTGAGAAAGACGCCGCCCGCATCCGTCATGAGTCGCTGCTCTCCGGTACGGTAGCGACGATCATCTTCGTGGTGTTTCAGATCTGCGATCTCAGCGACTCGCTGTCGGCGCTGATGGCCGGGATCCTGATCCTGTTCCCGATGCACTATCGCGGGGCGGTGATCAGCTCGATCTGGCGCGTCGTCGGGGTGGTGCTGGCCTGTCTCTATATACTGGTGGTGCAGCTGATTATCTATGATTTCAGCAACCACATGATCCTGATGATGCCGCTGATTGGTCTCGGGCTGGCCTTCAGCGCCCGCCTCCACGTGATGGAGAAAGTGGGCGCCGGGGTGGGCTTCGCCAGCATCACTACCATCGGCATTATGTTCGGCCAGAATCTGCATCCGTATCAGGATCTGGTGTTCAGCGATCTGTACCGCATCACCTCGGTGACGGTCTCGCTGGTGGTGACGCTGACCCTGGTTTTTCTCATGCACCGCCTGCTGAACTGTTTCGCGGCGACGCGTTTTGTGGTGAGCGATTAACCTGCCGGTGGGAAGGTGGCGAGACAGCGCCATGCTTCCCCGTTCTGCTGATACAGCGCCGCCGTCTGTTCCGGGACGATCCAGCCTCGCGCATCGGCTTCCGTCCCCTCCAGCAGGATGCACAGCCCGCAGCCGCTGCGCAGCTGGCGGGGTATATCTTTGACCTCGAAGGCCACTCCCGCCGCCTGCATGGCTTTGCGCATCCGCACCACCCCCACCGTGGAGTGAAATAAAAACAGAAACGTTGTCATCCGCGCCTCCGCTGGCGCTGGCCGATCAGCGCCGCGCCGATCGCCCCGGCAAACTGGGCGTCGGGATGGGTTGTCACCGCCATGCCGACATGGCTTTCCAGCATCCGGGCAAAGGCGGCGCAGTGGCTGACGCCGCCGGTAAACAGCAGCGGCCCCTGCGCCGATAAGCGGCCGATAAAGTTCGCGCTGCGCCGGGCCATGGCGTTAATCACCCCCGCCAGAATCGCCTCCGGCGCGACACCGGCCGACCGCAGGCTAATGACCTCCGATTCGGCAAACACCGTGCACATACTGGTAATGGCGTGCGGTTCCACGCCGTCGGTAATGGCGTCCAGTTGTTCGACGCTGGCGCCGAGGGTGCGTGAAATGACTTCCAGAAAGCGGCCGGTGCCGGCGGCGCATTTGTCATTCATCAGGAAGTCGCTGAGGTTGCCCCCGGCGTCCAGCTGGATGACTTTGCTGTCCTGGCCGCCGATATCAATCACCGTGCGGGTGTCCGGCGCCAGCAGGCGGGCGCCGAGGCCGTGACAAGAGATCTCCGTCACCTGCTTATCGGCAAAATCCACCAGCTGGCGGCCATAGCCGGTGAGGGTTAAAAAAGGCGTCTCCATGAGGCCAGCGCGCAGTGTCTCCCAGGCCTCGTGGATGGCGTCGGCGGGGCGAAAGGGGGTGGGGCAGAGGAAGCGGCGCACGATGACGCCGTCCGCCAACAGGATGCCTTTTGTGGCGGTGGAGCCGGAATCAATGCCAACCGTATAGTTCACGCCAGCTCCTTAAAGCATTTCGATAAAGGCGGCGACGCGGGTGCTGAGCTGGCCGAGGTCCGCTGTCGAATAGTCGGTTTCAATCGCCATGTAAGGAAGATCGTGCTGTTGGCGCAGATGGCGTTTAATCGCCAGCGATTCCACGGCATAGGTATGGCAGGCCTGCAAAATGACGTCGATCACCCCGTCGGCCTGATACTCCTCCACCATCTGGCTCAGCAGCTGCAGACGCTGGTCGTTGGGGGAGATACAGGAGCAGCCGATGGCGAGATATTTATCGGTTAAGGCGTCGTAGACGTCACCCTCTTCCGCCACGCAGCGCTCGGTCGCTTTCGCGCCGGTGCAGTTCTCATAGCCGACCACCCAGCCGCCGTTTTCCTCGATGGCGCGGATCACTTTTTCCGCCGCGCCGCCGATCGGGCAGCCGGTGATCAGGATCCGCGGACGAGGTTCCAGCCGTTTACCCTGCTGCCACTCCTGATGGATGCGCTCCGCCATGGCATGCAGTTCATCAATCAGGGCGGTTTTGTCGAAACGAAAAGTGGCGCCGTACACCACTTTCAGGATGTCGCCGCCGCTGAGCGCCGGCGGATTGAGCTGCCCGAGACGATAAAAGTGGGCCAGCGCCCGGCGCTCGCGATTTTTCAACACGATGGCTTCGCGCAGCGCCGCCTCGCTAATCGGCGTGCCAAACCGGGCCTCAATCACCTGCTGCAGGCGCAGGATCTCCGTTTTCCACAGTGCGCGCGAGGCGGCATCGCTGGCGCTGTTCGGCAACTGCATGACGTGGACCGCCTTGAACTCGGCCATGTACTCATACATTTTCTTTTTGCCGTCGCAGGTGGTTTCCCCAACCACCAGGTCAGAGAAATAGAAGTAGGGACATTTATCGGTTTTGCCGAAGCCGTAGCTGCTTTTGATAAGCGGGCAGAGGTTGCGCGGGAGATCTTTTTCCGCTTCCTCGATGGTTTCATCGGAGGTTGAGCACAGCGAGACGACAACGGCGCCCGCCGCCATGGCGATCTCCTGGGGCATAAAGGTGCAGTAAGTGCCCACCAGCGGTACGTTCTGCTCTTTAAGATCCATGACGGTGAGAAAGCCCTTCTGGCGAGCTTCTGAGAACTGGTCAAAAATGGCGGGTAGACCGGTGATAAGCGACATGGTTTTCCTTCCCCGTACACGGGAGATGCTGAAAGAGCCGCCATTATAGCCATGATGTATGCAGGGTTTTATTGATCTCCTGCGTCTGTACACGGTGTTAATAGACCTTTTTCAAATCCATCTCTTCCTGGATACGCTCGCTCCATGCCTGATGGGTGCGGATGGCCTCTTCGATACCGGCGTTGTAAAACAGCGGCCCCAGCTCTTTGGCGATAAAGTCGACGAAAAATTCGGCGTCAAACTGCTCTAGTTCGAGGTCGAAGGTCTCTGCGCAGTACTTGCTGAGCCTGTCGCGCAGCAGGTCGCGCTGCGCCTGGCCGAGTTCAATGTCATTCATGATGGGGCTTTCTCCGTAAAAGGGCTCACGACTGCCGGGCTTCGATCACCGCTTGTTCGCGCTGGTGGCGTAACAGTCTGGCCAGGCAGCAGGCGGCGACAATCCCGGCGGCCACCGCCAACAGGTGGAAGGGGAGTCTGCCGCCATGGAACCACAGCCAGCGCGCGCCTTCAATTGATAACGCGCTGACGCTGAGGATCACGATATTCAGCGAGGCGGAGACCGTGCCTTTCGGCAGGTCGTTGGAAAAGAGGGTAAAGCGAAACAGCGTCGGGAAAATCAGCCCGATGCCGAAGGCGTAGAAGCAGGTGCCGACCACCGACCACAGCCAGACGTGGGGCCATACCAGATTGCCAACGATCAGGATGGCCAGGCCGAGCATCTGTACCGGCACCGCGCTGAGGACAAAGCGCGGGCGGGTAGGGTCTTTTACCCAGCGCGCCACCGACAGGTTGGCGATGATGACGGCGCTGAAGACCGGCACCTGGCTCCAGGCGAACTCGCTGGTGGTCAGTCCGCCGGCGTCCATTAAAATCACTGGCGATACCGCCACCCAGCTCATCAGCGGAATATAGCTCAGCGACAGCGTGGCGGCGCCGAGTAAAAAGATGCGGTTGCGAAAGACGTTGCGGAAATCGCGCAGCACGCCCAGGGGGCTGAACGGCACATCGCCGCGGCGCACCGTCTCCGGCATGGTCAACAGCAGGCCGAGCCAGGCCACCAATCCCATGGCGGCGATAATGCCGAACAGCGCTTTCCAGTGAATGAAATGCATCAGCGCCGCGCCGGAGAGCGGACCGACGATCGGCGCCACCAGCACGACGGAGGTGATCACCGCCATCAGTCTGATCGATCTTTTTTCCTCAAAGGCCTCTTGTACGGTGACGTAGCCGACGGTGGCGATAAAGCAGATGCTGGTGCCCTGCACGAAGCGGGCAATCAGGAACTGCGTCATGGAGGTGGTGAACAGGGTCGCCAGGCATGCGAGGGTGAAAATCAGCGCGCCGGTGAGCAGCACCGGACGCCGTCCTATCCGGTCAGAGAGCGGCCCCAGCAGCCACTGTAGCGCCATGCCGCCGGCCATATACAGGCTCACCGAGGCCGGAGCCAGCGCCACATCAGCATTGAAATCCCGCACCACGTGCAGGATCCCCGGCTGGATCAGATCGGTAGTGAGATAAGCGGAAAAATCATACAGAATTAACGCCGCCGGGAAGAACAGCGCGGCGGCGTGTCGGCTCAGCCAGTGGGAAATCCTGTGCATCATCTCGCCCTCCCTGTGGAATATTTATCAGCGCTATTGTTCGGATAGTATCATTGCTAACCAATATGCAGATGCAGCAGCGAGGGGATCTGCGAGAGCAGCCACAACAACAGGCCGATGGTTCCCCCCACCAGGGTACCGTTGATGCGGATGAACTGCAGATCTTTACCGATATTGAGCTCGATCTGCCGCGACATATCGCGGGCGTCCCAGCTCTTCACTGTGTCGCTGATATGGCGGGTGAGGAAGGTGGCGAACTCCGGCGCCACCCGGTGCGCCGCCTGCTCCAGGTGTTCGTTAAGCGATTCGCGCAGCGCGTCGTCGCGGAGTAAGGTTTCACCGAACCACTGCCCCGCCTCGGCGATACGCTGCTTAATACGTGAGTCGTCGCTGCTGATATCGTTTTTTACCCAGCCGCGCAGGTCGCCCCATACTTCGCCAAGATAGTGGTTAAAGGTCTCATCATTTTTTAGCCAGGCTTTGATGTTATCGGCCTTCTGCGCCATATCCGGGTCGGATTTCAGGTTATCGATAAGCTTTTGCACGGCGCGGTCAAAAGTCTGACGGATCTGATGCGTACGGTCGTGAGTCACCTCGTCCAGCAGGGTATTCACCGCGTCGGTGACCATCTCAGCGCTGTGCTCGCCGAGCCACTCGGTGGGTAGGAGTTTGGCCTTCAGCGGGTGTTCGGTCTCCAGCCAGTGTACGATGCCGCGGGCGATAAAGGCGCGGGAGCTGTCGCGCTGCAGCAGGGCGATCAGTTGGTTTATCAGCGAATCGAGCAGCTTTTGATGGCGATTGTCGCGGGTCAGTCCCTCCAGCATCATGGCGCTGGTCTGCGTCAGGTCGACCTTATCGATAGCCTTATGCACCGCGCGTCGCAGCAGACGTTGAATGCGCGCGTCATCGGTCAGTTCGAGAAAACCGCTCATCACCTGCAGCAGGTGCTGGCCGACCCGTCGGGCGTTCTCCGGCTGGCTGAACCAGTTGCCGAGCATCAGGGCTGGCTGATAGCGGCGGATCAGCGCGACCAGCGACGGGGTATCAAGGAACTTTTCCTCGACAAAGCGGCCGAGGTTGTCGGCGATGCGGTCTTTATTGCGCGGAATAATCGCCGTATGGCGGGCGACAAAGGGCAGCGGAATACGGCGAAACAGAGCCACGACCGCAAACCAGTCGGCCAGCGCCCCGACCATCGCCGCTTCGGAAATAGCTTTTAGCGCACCGACCCAGGGCGATGGTGGTAGCGCGAGGGTAGTGATAAAAATGGCGGCTGCAATCAGCAGCAGCGACAGCGCCAGCAGTTTGGCGCGTTTCAGTTCAGCGAGTTTTTCCATATGCTTAAGCATATAGCCTGACGGCGAGGTCGTGCAAAAATCGCCAGATAATCCCCAGGCCGAAGAGCATCAGGATCGCCCCCGCCGCCCGCTCGACTCGCCAGACGATGGCGCCCAGGCGGCGCTGTATCTGCGGCAGCGCAATCGCGCTCACCAGCAGTAAATCCCAGAAGAACACCACGCTGACCATCCACAGCCCGCTCACCGTTTGCTGAAGCAGGGTCACAGCCGGCCCGAGCAGGGAAGTCATCAGCGCCAGATAAAACAGGGCGTTTTTGGGGTTGAGCAGCGATGACCCCAGCCCCAGCAGCAGCTGCCTGCCGAACCCCGGACGCGCTGCGCGAACGCTCTCCATCGCCAGCGTCGCGGGACGGCTGCGTATCAGCAGGCTGCCAATCCACAATAAATAGCCCGCCCCCAGCAGTTCGATGAGCAAAAAAAGCAGCGGCGCCTGGCGCAGAAGCCCCCAGCCGACGATGGCGAGCACAATATACAGCGCATTGCCTGCGGCGATGCCGAGACACAATCCGATGCTGCCGCGGATCCGGTAGCGCACGGCGTAGCCGACCAGCAGAAAAAAATCAGGGCCCGGACTGAGCAGAGCGACAAAGTGGGACAGGGCTAACGCCGGGAAGGCGGCGGGAAAGAGCGTCGATAAGGTATGCATAGTGGCCTCGATAATGGTGCAGAGGCCACCCTACGCCAGGTGGCGTATTACTTATTGTCAGATATTGATCTGCTTTGCGCATACTGCCGCGGCGTGGCGGCGGTATAGCTGACAAAGGTTTTATGGAAATGGCTCTGATCGGCAAAGCCAGCCTGATAGCCAACGTCGGCGATAGGATCCCCGGCGCGTAAGCGCGTTTTCGCATATTCGATGCGCGCCATGTTGATCAAACTGGCAGGCGTCAGGCCGGTATCTTGTTTCACGGCGCGGATAACGGTCTCTTTACGAAGCGCGCTGTCGTGGGCCAGCTTATCCAGCGACGGCGACGCCGGCAGATCCATCGCCAGGCGCTGAAACAGCAGGGCGCTGGCGTGATGTGGCGCCTGCGGCGCGGCGGCGCACAGCGGCAGCGCGTGCAGGAGTTGCGCCAGCCGGGCGGGCAGTTGTTCAAGGCTCCCGCGGTTCATCAGGGCGACAACCTGCTGGAAACTGGCAAAGAGAGGGCTGTCGCGCAGCAGCGGCTGCGGCGAGGTGATACTGGCGCCAGGGGGAATATCCGGGCGCTGCGCGCGGCACCATGTCGCGTCCAGGTAAAGCATGTGATAGCTGCGCGGCCTGTCATGCAGCGGATTACAGCTATGCGGCGCGTGCGGCGGGATCACGATCAGATCCCCGGGCTGTAGCAGGTACTCCCGGCCAGCGCACAGGCAGCGCGTTTCCCCCTCGATAATCGCCCCCACCGAGAGCTGGGGGTGGCTGTGGCGCTTATAGGCCTGGCGGCTGCGCCAGGTGCTGCGCAGCTCCAGCCACGGCAGACGATCGTCTCGCCAGAAGGTTTGGGGAATATCTCGGGTATGGTTCACTGCTTTGGCCTTTGCTGCGGGGATAAGCCGTTTATAGCATGCTGCGCCGAGGCTGTCGCCCGCCTGGATTTGCGTACCGCGTCGAAAAAGGATGTCACGCTTGCAGTCCGGGGAAATATGTTTTCGTAGCGGAATGTAAAATCCCGGTTTCCGGGGTGCCAGAGACATTCATGGGATGTAGAGTCCCTGCAGGATAAGCAGGCAGGGATGAGCCGATGGCAAAGGGCACCACCTCGACGCCGCATGATGCGGTGTTTAAACAGTTCCTCACTCAGGCCGACACCGCGCGCGATTTTCTGGCGATCCATCTACCGCCTGCGCTGCGTCAGCGCTGCGACCTCGATACCTTACAGCTGGAATCGGCAAGCTTTATCGAGGAGAGCCTGCGGGCCTGGTACTCCGATGTGCTGTGGTCACTCAAAACCGCGTCTGGCGACGGCTACATTTATGTGGTTATCGAACATCAGAGCTCGCCGGATGCGCAGATGGCCTTCCGCCTGATGCGCTACGCCATCGCCGCGATGCAGCGCCATCTTGATGGCGGTCATACAAAACTGCCGCTGGTGGTGCCGATGCTCTTCTATCACGGAGCGACCACGCCATACCCGTGGTCACTCAACTGGCTGGACTGTTTTGCCGATCCACAGCTGGCGAGTGAGCTTTATATCTCGCCCTTTCCGCTGGTGGATGTCACGGTGATCCCCGACGATGAGATCGTTCGCCACCGGCGCGTGGCATTACTCGAGCTGATACAGAAGCATATTCGCCAGCGCGATTTAATGGGCATTGTTGAGCAACTGACGACGATTTTACTTAGCGGGGACGCTAATGACAGACAGCTAAAAACGCTGTTTAATTATCTGCTGCAGACTGGCAACGCGCGCCGCTTTGGCCGGTTTATCCACGAAGTGGCGCAACGGGTTCCTCAGCACAGGGAGAGATTGATGACCATCGCCGAAAGATTACAGGAAGTAGGCCGTAGAAAAGGCAAACGGGAAGGGCGGCTTGAAGGATGGCAAGAAGGCAGACAAGAAGGCCGGCAGGAAGGACAGCATGCCGAGGCGCTGCGCATTGCCCAGAGGATGCTGGACGACGGTATTGCCCGCGAGACGGTGGTGAAAATCACCGGTCTGACCGCCGACGAGATCGCCGCGCTGGCGCATTGATAACGCCGGGGCGGCCTGACGGTCGCCCCGGTTAGCCTCGTTATGGAATATTCCGGATATACCTAACTTTACCCGCATCGCCAGCCATCTCGACTACCCTTAATATCCTTAACGGCATTTTTGACTGCCTTAGTAGCGATAACAAGGAGACATGCGATATGGCCTATCAGACGGTGAATCCTGCGAACAATCAGCTTATTAAAACGTACCCGGCGCACAGCGATGCGGACGTGGAGGCGGCGCTGCAGCAGGCGGATGCGCTCTACCATTCTGCCTGGGCAAAAGGCGATATTGAACCGCGGCTGGCGGTACTGCATAAGCTGGCTGATCTGATTGATAGCCGGGCGGAGGAGCTGGCAAAAATCGCTAGCCAGGAGATGGGGAAACTCATTAAGCAGAGCCGCGGCGAAGTGAAACTTTGCGCGCAGATCGCCCGCTATTACGCCGATAACGCCAAATCGTTCCTGGCGCCGGTGAAGTATCCCTCCGAACTGGGTGAAGCCTGGGTTGAGCACCATCCCATTGGCGTCTTACTGGCGGTGGAGCCGTGGAACTTCCCCTATTACCAGCTGATGCGCGTCCTGGCGCCAAACCTGGCAGCCGGTAACCCGGTTATCGCCAAACACGCCAGCATTGTGCCGCACTGCGCGGAGACCTTTGCCCATCTGGTGCGTGAGGCCGGCGCTCCGGAGGGGGCGTGGACTAACCTGTTTATCTCCCAGGATCAGGTGGCGAAGATTATCGCCGACGATCGCGTGCAGGGCGCGGCGCTAACGGGGTCGGAGAAAGCCGGCAGCGTGGTGGCGGCGCAGGCGGCGAAGCATATTAAGAAATCAACGCTGGAACTGGGCGGCAATGATGTGTTTGTCGTGCTGGACGATGCCGACCTGGAGCGCGCGGTGAAAATCGGCGTCCAGGCGCGGCTGAACAACGCCGGCCAGGTGTGTACCGCTGCCAAGCGCTTTATCCTGCACGAAAATATCGCGGATGCGTTCCTGACAAAATTTAGCGAGGCGTTTCGCCAGGTGAAAATCGGCGATCCGCTGGATGAAAGCACCACGCTGGGGCCGCTCTCTTCCAAAGATGCGCTGGATACCCTAAGCAAACAGGTGGACGAGGCGGTGAAAAATGGCGCTAAGCTGCATCTGGGCGGCAAAGCGGTGGCTCGAGAAGGCAATTTCTTTGAACCCACCATTTTGACCGGTATCACCCGTGATAATCCGGCGTACTTCGAAGAGTTCTTTGGCCCGGTGGCGCAGATCTACGTGGTGAAAAACGATGAGGAGGCAATCCAGCTGGCCAATGATTCCCACTATGGTCTGGGCGGCGCGGTGTTCAGTCAGGATATCGAACGCGCCAAACGGATGGCCTCCGCCATTGAAACCGGAATGGTTTATATCAACTGGCTCACCGATACCGCGCCGGAGCTGCCGTTTGGCGGCGTGAAGCGTTCCGGTTACGGACGGGAGCTCTCCGATCTCGGCATCAAAGAGTTTGTGAACCAGAAGCTGGTGGTGGTGCGCCGCTAAGCCTATGACCCGGCCATAAAAAAACCTGCCATTCGGCAGGTTTTTTTATGGCTAATGCTCAGCGCACCTTAACTTTATCGCGGGGCGTTGACCATAATCAGAAGGTGACCCCGCCGCCCACATAGGCGCCATCAATCAGGGTGTGGTTCGGGCGACCCTCTTTACCGTCAACGCTCACATGGCGGTAACCCACTTTCAACGTCACTGGACCAATCGGAGACCAGCTCACGCCGCCGTTCGCTTCAACATAGTTTTTCACGCTGTTGTTCAGACCATCCGGCGCGACATACCCTTCGCCAAACACGTGGATGCTGTCGGTCAGGGCCACGTTCACCCCGCCGCCGACCGGAAACGCGACGCCGTTATCGCCTTTTTTCGGCCCGAGGTAGATGGCTTTCGCGCCGGCGTTGAGCATCACCGGGCCCACTTCCAGGTTGTAACCCGCGCCCACGCCGCCGGTCTGGCTACCATCATCGGTATTCTTCAGCCAGTGGCTTTCGGCGTACAGGCCAGAAGAGGATTTACCCATTTCCATATTCAGATTAGTGAAGTTTTTACCCTGTTCAACGGTAAACCCCACCGCCATGGCGGAACCAGAGACCGCGGTCAGGGCTGCAAGAATAAGGATGTTAAGCTTTCTCATGGTTTACTCCTCGTCAATAAAGTTGTCTGAGGGCACCTTAACAAGCGATGTTTACCTCTGCAAATGTGACTTACGTCGATTTTTTATGCTGGTTTTGTCAGGAAGGTGTTTTGAAAATGTTGTAATGACGTTGGGTTACGGCGAGGTCAATCAGCAAATTTAGCCTGTTTAGCCGTGGTTTAATTGGTGGGCTAAACAGAAACTGAACAGAGCAGTCATTAATTATTAAGGGGCCTATTCATTCAGTTTCTTATAATTTCCAAAAATGTTTCTACTGTTACTTATTAAAACGTTGCTTTACATTTTTCGACGCGCTGCCGACGTTTGGTCCCTGTTTTTGACGAGGTCTCAGAGAGAAGGGGGCCTGCGCCTTAGGGCGCAGGCGGGCAGGTTAGCGTCGTAACCCGGCAAACGCCGCGCGAATTTCCTCTTCCGGCAACTGAATGCCGATAAACACCAGCGTGCTGTGCGGCGTTTCATCGCCCCACGGGCGATCCCAGTCGGCGCTGTAGAGGCGCTGCACGCCCTGGAACAGCAGGCGATTTGGCTCGCCGTCGATCCACAGCATGCCTTTATAACGCATCAATTGCTCGGCGAAGGAGAGCAGCAGATTTTCCATTACCCGTGAAACTTCACTGATATCCACCGGATAGTCGAGCTCGACCACAATCGACGAGACGTCATTCTGTTTTTCTGCCACAAAATGAAAGCGCGGTGTGGCGCTGACAACCTTCTCTTCCAGCATAAAACCGCTGGTGTTAAACAACTGGCTTAAATCGATATCGCCGTGAATGACGGTATAAATCGGCGCCCGCGCGTTAATGCGCGCCAGCCGTTCACGCAGCTTTTCGGTGTCGCCGGCGACGTCGGTTTTGGTTAACAGGATCCGGTCCGCGTAGCCGACCTGCGACTGGGCGATGGTGAACTGATCCATCTGCTGGTCGGCATGGACGGCGTCAACCAGGGCGATCACGCCGTCCAGCAGATAGCGCTCGCAGAGCACCTGATGGGAGAAAAAGGTCTGGATAATCGGCCCCGGGTCGGCCATGCCGGTGCATTCAATCACCAGCCGGTCAAACTCGATTTCGCCGCGATCGCGACTGTCGAGGAGATCGAGCAGGGCGTCTTCCAGTTCGTTGGAGCGTGTACAGCAGATACAGCCGTTGGTCAGGGTTTTAATCTGCGTGGCGCGGTCGCCGATGAGCTGATCGTCAACGGAGACTTCGCCGAATTCGTTTTCAATTACGGCGATTTTGAAACCGTGCTGCTCATTGAGGATATGGCGCAGGAGGGTGGTTTTTCCTGCGCCGAGAAAACCGGTGAGTAGGGTGACTGCAATCGGTGCCATTATTGCCTCCATTAACAGCAGCGTACGCCGCCTTTGCCGTCGCCGCCGTAGCGGGCCTGCTGGCGTTCGCGGAAGAATTCTTCATAAGTCATGTACGGCTGATCCGGATGGTTGGTTTGCATATGCGTGACGTAGTTGTCGTAATCCGGAATGCCAATCAGCATTTTTGCCGCCTGACCGAGATATTTTTTTGCCTGACCTAAGTTACCAAACATTATAAGTTCCAGATAACGAATAAAGCCGGATGGCGGCTAGCGCCATATCCGGCCTACGTTAATGCGCTTTTGGTAGGCCGGATACGCGTAGCGCTATCCGGCATCAGGGTTAATGATGTGACGAGGTCTTCACGCCGCCTTCCGGTACCGGCACATACGGAGTCTCTTTGTCGGTACGCACCTTATTGTTGCGGACATTGAGCCAGGTTTTGATGCCGTAGAAGATGATGCTATACACCACCACCAGGAACAGAATACTCAGGCCGGCGTTGGTGTAGTTGTTGACCACGATATGGTTCATGTTGGCGATCTGCTGCGCGGTCAGCTCGCCGCCGGCGGCAATCTTCTCTTTATACTGCTGAGCCATAAAGAAGAAGCCTTCCATCTGCGGGTTGCTGCTGAACAGCTTCAGGCCCAGCGCCCAGGTGGTGCACAGCAGCAGCCATGCCGCCGGGATAACGGTGACCCAGATATATTTGGTGCGCTGCATCTTGACCAGCACCACGGTGCCAAGCACCAGCGCCACGGCGGCCAGCATCTGGTTAGAGATCCCGAACAGCGGCCACAGGCTCTTCACGCCGCCCAGCGGGTCGACCACGCCCTGATACAGCAGGTAGCCCCACAGCCCGACGCAGCCGGCGGTACCGATAATCCCGGCGACCAGCGAGTCGGTTTTTTTCAGGAACGGCACGAAGTTACCCAACAGATCCTGCAGCATAAAGCGGCCTGCGCGGGTACCCGCATCCAGCGCGGTGAGGATAAACAGCGCTTCAAACAGGATACCGAAGTGGTACCAGAAGCCCATATCCGCCATCGGGATGATTTTATGGAATACGTGGGCGATACCGACGGCCAGCGTCGGCGCGCCGCCAGCGCGGTTCAGTACCGAAGGTTCGCCGATATCTTTCGCCGTCTGCAGGATCTGCTCAGGTGAAATCACAAAGCCCCAGGAGCTGACGGTCGCCGCCGCGTGGACGGTCACTTCTTTCAACTGCGCTGCGATCATCGCCGCGTTTTCACCGCCCATTTCATGCAGGTTCGGCATGACGATGCCCAGGCCCGCCGGCGGGGTGTTCATCGCGAAGTAGAGACCCGGTTCGATAATCGAGGCCGCAACCAGCGCCATGACTGCAACAAAGGATTCCATCAGCATCGCGCCGTAGCCAATAAAGCGGGCATCGGTTTCGTTGGCCAGCAGCTTCGGCGTAGTACCGGAGGCAATCAACGCATGGAAACCGGAGACCGCGCCGCAGGCGATGGTGATAAACAGGAACGGGAACAGGGCGCCTTTCCACAGCGGACCGGTACCATCAATGTACTGGGTCACTGCCGGCATTTTCAGGTCCGGGTTGAGGATAACGATCCCCAGCGCCAGGCCGACGATTACGCCGATTTTCAGGAAGGTGGCCAGATAATCGCGCGGCGCCAGAATCAGCCATACCGGCAGCAGGGCGGAAATAAACGCGTAGCCAATCAGGGTAAAGGTGATGGTGGTGTCTTTAAAGGTTAGCGCCGGGCCCCAGTACGGGTCGTGGGCAATCACGCCGCCGAACCAGATAGAGGCCACCAGCAGCACGATACCGATAACCGACACTTCACCGACGCGGCCTGGGCGCAGGAAGCGCATGTAGATCCCCATAAACAGGGCGATAGGCACCGTCGAGCAGACGGTAAACACGCCCCACGGGCTTTCCGCCAGCGCTTTCACCACGATGAGCGCCAGCACCGCGAGGATGATGATCATAATCAGGAAGCAGCCGAACAGGGCGATAGAGCCCGGAACCGGCCCCATCTCCTGTTTAATCATCTCGCCCAGCGAGGCGCCGTTACGCCGCGAGGAGATAAACAGCACCATGAAGTCCTGTACCGCGCCCGCCAGCACCACGCCGGCCAGCAGCCACAGGGTGCCCGGCAGATAACCCATTTGCGCGGCCAGTACCGGGCCGACCAGCGGGCCGGCGCCGGCAATGGCGGCAAAGTGGTGGCCAAACAGCACGTAGCGGTTGGTTGGCACATAGTTCAGGCCATCGTTATTAATGACCGCCGGCGTGGAGCGCGTCGGGTCAAGCTTCATCACCTTCTGCGCGATGTACAGGCTGTAATAACGGTAGGCGACGAGGTACACGGAAACCGACGCGACGACGATCCACAGGGCACTGACGTGCTCACCGCGGCGCAGGGCGACGACTGAGAGGCAAAATGCCCCGATGATTCCGAGAATCACCCAGGGTATGTGCTTGAATAGTTTTTTGGTATCCATAGTAAAACCTGGCGTTAATTAGATGAATAATTGGCCGAAGCCGTCTGGTTTTAAGTAAGGGTTGATGGAGGTATTGATTAGCTAGGCTGCCTCCGATCTTGCCAGAACAGCGCGCGCGTAAAGTTGGGTAAATCGGTGAGTGGTTGTATAGGGGGTTAAGCGGTTACTTGCGGGGGTAAGCGGTTAGATATGAGTACGAGAGCGCGTAAATGTGTGATTAAGCTCACAATATTATTCTGCGCATCTCAAAGATATGCTTTCAAACTGAGGATAACGGTTTTTATCACCCGCAGATCACTATCTTTATTTCAAGTAGAGGTATTTTGATATTATGCTGACTTTGCCATGTCGTATGGATAGCGTTTAACAAAGGGAATTCGAGTTATGAAATTTGTAAAGATAATGATCATCGCCAGTGCTTTTTACTTAACATATGCTCATGCAAGAGAGATACATCAGGCTGTTGATGAGCCGGCAGCCCCTTATAATTTGCGCTGGGGGATGAGTTACGATGAGGCCAGAAACACGCCTTTATATTCTCTGGAGGTATCAGATATCAATTATGCCGGAAAAGACCCGGATCTGATTATCTCAACGCTGACTCCCCAGGAAGTGGGGGCGTTGAAATATCAGGAGATGAAGCTTTATTTCGATAAGAATAAAGGGCTAAAAAGTGTTTTTGTTAGCGCTGATGTTGATTCCAGTCAGCAGGCCTATAAAGTTGATGATGGCCGGGAAGCACTCGCCTTATATAATGAGGAAGTTAAGGTTCTTGATCGAGAATATGGGCCAGCGACAATCAAAGAAGAGTTCATTGCAGAAAGAGGGAAATTCTATCAAAGTCTTTCCGCCTGCATTGCAAAACAGCAGGAGTGGTATAAT
>NZ_JAGRQY010000102.1:0-26115 GCF_018223905.1 Klebsiella sp. 28 | reverse complement strand
TGTTTGTGTGAAGTGATTCACATCTGCCGTGTCAGTGGGTGCGCATTATAGGGATCCCATTTTTTTGCACAAGCCTTTTTTCGATCTTTTTTTCTGAATGGTGATTTTTCACCCTTTTCGCCGTGTAATTGCACGATTTGCTCAATTTTCACCGTTTTGAGGGGTTGCACAGGGAGATAAAAGCCACCAAAGTCTTCTTACGTTCCCGTATTTTGAGGTCTATATGTCTGCTCAGCTGCGCCCCTACAAAGCATTTTTCCCACAAATCGGTCTTCGCGTCATGATTGACGCATCCAGCGTTGTCATCGGCGATGTCAGAATTGCCGATGACGTCAGCGTCTGGCCTCTGGTGGCCATTCGCGGCGACGTCAACTATGTATCGATAGGTCAACGCAGCAATATTCAGGACGGTAGCGTTCTCCATGTCACCCATAAGTCCTCTTATAAGCCGGAGGGAAATCCGCTGATCATTGGTGAGGATGTAACTGTTGGTCATAAAGTGATGCTGCACGGCTGCACTATCGGCAACCGCGTACTGGTTGGCATGGGTTCGATCTTATTAGATGGTGTCGTCGTTGGCGATGACGTCATGATTGGTGCGGGAAGTCTGGTACCGCAGAACAAACAGCTGGAAAGCGGCTACCTTTACTTTGGCAATCCGGTCAAACAGATCCGCCCCCTGACAGAGGCGGAACGGGAAGGACTCAAGTATTCAGCAAATAACTATGTGAAATGGAAAAATGAGTACCTGGATCAGGATAACCAGATCCAGCCCTGAGCATCTTCCTGACCATCGCGGATCAATGCTTCTGCCTCTTCCTCTAGATCCCAACGATGTTCCTGGAAGGCGGCCAGCCACTGCGCTGGCCCCTCTGCGCCGAAACGCTGCTGCAAGATTTGCCCTGAAATTGCGCAGGTTAATTGCATCCCATTCACCAGCGCGGGAAAAACCACGCCCTGCCGTTCGGCATCCCATGATTCCCGGTCAGGAAACTGAATCGCCTGATTCATGCATTCAGTTCCTGCTGCAGCGTTTCAATGACCGGAGCGATAGCCGGCAGAACGCCGTGCCATAGCAGAACAGCATGGGCGGCTTGCGCCACCAGCATTCCCAGCCCATCGGCACAGTGGACTGCGCCATATTGCTGGCACCAGTGAAGAAACGGTGTCGGCCCTTTCTGGTAAAACATGTCATAGCAATATACGTCAGCGTTGACAATAGATGCCGGGATAGCTGGTACATCACCGTCTATTCCACTGGACGTCGCATTGACGATCAGATCGAATGTTTCCCCGGATAAGGTATCCATCTCCCTTGCGCTAACGCTCCCGGTATGGGCGAAGAGAGTGGCTAACTCACGGGCACGAGAATAGGTGCGATTCACGATCGTGACGGCGCATCCCAGCGACAGAAGCGGCAAAAGAACCCCGCGAGATGCCCCACCAGCACCAACAAGCAGGATCCGTTGGCGTGGCTTAATGAATCCCAGGCGTTCCAGATCGCTCAGAAGACCAATACCGTCGGTGTTGTCCCCCAGTAAACGGCCATCTTCCAGGCGTTTCAGGGTGTTTACTGCTCCCGCCAGCGCTGCGCGTTCTGTCAGTTCGTCGGCACGCGCAAAGGCTTCCTCTTTAAAAGGAACGGTGACGTTGGCCCCCTTTCCTCCTTCTGCAAAGAACTGATTCAGAGAAGAGACAAAATCGTCCAGCGGCGCCAGTACACGTCCATAAGGATGAGTAATTCCTAACTGGCGGGCAAACAGCTGATGAATAGCAGGCGACTTGCTGTGCGCGATCGGATTACCAAAAACGGCATAGGTTTCCATGGTTCACCCCTGGCGGAACAGTTCACCCGTCAGGGCATCACGGATTTCAGATGGGTTTTGCCGGCCGCCCGTGGCGCCATCCACCACCGGGAAGCTGTCGCCAAACTGAGCATGGACCTCTGCGGTAGTACGGCACGGTGGTTGCCCGGTGAGATTGGCGCTGGTCGAAACCAGTGGTTTTCCGTAGGCTTCGCACAATTCAATTACCAGCGGATGGTTAGTCACGCGTACGGCCAGTGAATCAAAACGTCCAGTCAGCCAGCGCGGCGTTTCAGGACGCGCCGGGAATACAAACGTCACCGGTCCCGGCCAGCAAGAGAAGATGGCTTCCCGCTGTGAGTCACTTAACCGTGAATCATCAATATAGGGCTTCAGTTGCTCAAAGCTGGCGGCGATAAGGATCAATCCTTTCTCAACAGGACGCTGCTTCAGCTCCAGCAGGCGCATAACGGCCGTTTCGCTGTCAGGGTCGCAGCCGACGCCAAACACAGCTTCGGTGGGATAGGCGATGACATGTTCATTTTTCAGGACCGCCACGGCATGGGCGACGGCTTCTGAGGGCAGGTTATTGTTCACTGATTTATTCCGCCGGGATCGGCTTTCCACATTGTTTACTGGCACAGAAGCGTCTGAGCCCCTGCGCCGTCTTCTTTTCTATTAACAGCGGGTAATGGCATTCAGGGCATTCGCCCGCCACCGGTTTAAAATTGATAACGAACTGGCAATCAGGATAGCGATCGCAGGAGTGAAAGGTTTTACCGAAACGGGAACGACGCTGGACCAGATGGCCTTGTCCGCACTGCGGGCAAGCGATAGCCGTCTCATCGGGTTTATCAATCAGCTCGGTATGTTCACATTCCGGATAGCGGCTACAGCCAATGAACATCCCAAAACGCCCCTGGCGTAACACCATAACCGCACCGCACGATGGGCACTCTTGCCCCTCCAGCACCTTAACGATATGCCCGTCCGCCTGGCTTTTCAGGGGACGAATATAGTCACAGTCCGGATAATGCGAACAGCCGAGAAACGGGCCATGTTTCCCGGAACGGATCACCAGTTCGGCCCCGCACTGCGGGCAGGGCTCATTTTTACGCACCGAAAACAGTGCTGATTTGGTCATAACAACTCGATGTTGCTGCAAAAAGATTAATGCAGCATACCTTCATTTACTTCGAAGAGTAATTCTTCCATTTGCTGATAGGCGTTTTCACAGCCCGGAATATTGAACAGTACCATCAGGATGACCCATTTCAGGTCTTCCAGCTCAAATTCCGCCGTATCCAGCGCCAGTACGCGCTCTATCACCATTTCTCGCGTTTCGAGGTTCAACACCTGAATCTGCTCGAGGAAGAGTAAAAACCCCCGGCAACTGGCATCCAGACGCTGGCACTCCTCTTCGGTATATACCCGAAGAGAGAGCGGGTCGGAAGCGAGCTGCATGGGTTCAACGAGACCTTCCTGATAATCAGCCAGTTTCTCGAGCCACATTAACGCGTTATAGATGTCTTCCCGCTCAAAACCCGCATCGGTAAGATCCCGCGTCAGTTTGTCCTGATCCACGCGCATTTCTGCTTCGCTATGGATGTAAGTTTCAAACAAATACATGAGTACGTCGAACATGGCTTGCCCTCCTTAATCGGACATAGCCGCCGGGTACAGCTGCGATCCAGCCTGCTAACTCCAGTTCAAGTAGCTGAGCTACGGTTACTGGCACAGATTGGCCGGCACGTTCAGCGACAACGTCAACAGGTGTTACCTCATCTCCTACGTTAGCCAGGAGCTCCGGAAATGGCAATGCTACAGACGGCTGATCGACGCAAATATTTATCGAATCAGACGTATCAGTCAGCCAGGCCAGCTCGTTATGCCAGTATTCCACAATATCCTCTGGCGAGGTCACTGGCACCGCGCCTTGCTTAATTAACCAGTGCGGGCCTTCCGATCCCGGATTGCCTATCGGGCCAGGCAGGGCGAACACATCCCTTCCCTGCTCCAGGGCGCAGCGGACGGTGACCAGCGATCCGCTTCGCAACGCCGCCTCAATCACCAGCACGCCCAGGCTTAAGCCGCTTATAATCCGGTTGCGCCTGGGGAAATGTGCGGGAAGCGGCGGCGTAACAAGTGGAAATTCAGATACCAGCGTACCGCCATTGTCGATGATCTGCCGGGCGAGAGTTGCATGGCGCCGCGGATAAACCTGACTCAGCCCATTGCCCAGTACCGCGATAGTTTTACCCTCCGCCGCCAGCGCGCCGCGGTGCGCGACCCCGTCAATGCCTAACGCCAGCCCACTGGTGATGGTAATCCCTTTATGCGCCAGCGTTTCGCTGAACAGTTTCCCCCAGCGGGCGCCATACCAGGAGTGCGAGCGACTGCCAATAACGGCAAGCTGCGCGCTGTGAAGCAGGGCGAGGCCGCCGCTGACCAGCAACGCGCCGGGGTAATCAGCGATAGACTTTAACCGCAATGGATAGCGCGGATCGTCACCCCGTAACAGATGATGATCCGGTTGTTCCAGCCAGCGCCGCGTCTCGTCAAGCTCATGCTCGTCAAGCCGGAAAAATAACTTTGCCTGCGCCGCGGTCATCCCGACGGCATGCAGCGCTTCACGATCAACGCTGGCGGCTGCGCATAAGCGCTGAGCGATCTCTACCATCCTGTCGCCATACAAGCTACTGACCTTCATCAGCCGCAGCCAAATCTCGTCGGGCGTCATCCTTACCCCCTGCCATAAGCGGTATTGACAATCTTTGCGATTGGACAGTGAGACTGTCAATTGCAGGGGGTTTTGTCTAGAATAGAGCTAATAATCTTATCAACTCCTGAATACGACTCTGGAACTTTATGGCAGTTTTGCAAGTGTTACATATTCCGGACGAGCGCCTTCGCAAAGTCGCCGAGCCGGTCAAAGAAGTGAATGCGGAAATTCAGCGTATCGTCGATGATATGTTCGACACCATGTACGCCGAGGAAGGCATCGGTCTGGCCGCAACCCAGGTCGATATCCATCAGCGCATTATCGTTATTGATGTGTCGGAAAATCGTGAAGAGCAGCTGGTATTAATTAATCCGGAAATGCTGGAGAAAGATGGCGAAACCGGTATTGAAGAAGGCTGCTTGTCTATTCCTGAACAGCGCGCCCTGGTCCCGCGTGCGGAAAAAGTGAAGATCAGGGCACTGGATCGCGATGGTAAGCCGTTTCAACTGGAGGCCGATGGCCTGCTGGCTATCTGTATCCAGCATGAGATGGATCACCTGGTCGGCAAACTGTTTATTGACTATCTGTCACCACTCAAACAACAGCGCATTCGTCAGAAGGTAGAGAAACTGGATCGTTTACGTTCCCGTGCCTGATAACAAGGAATACCGTGTCACAATCACTACGTATCATTTTCGCCGGCACCCCTGATTTTGCAGCGCGTCATCTTGATGCGCTGCTGTCGTCTGAACATCAGGTTGTTGGCGTATTCACTCAGCCTGATCGCCCTGCTGGTCGCGGCAAAAAATTGATGCCAAGCCCGGTAAAAGTGCTGGCAGAAGCCCATAACTTACCTGTGTTCCAGCCATCCTCCCTGCGTCCGCAGGATAACCAGCGGTTAGTCGCCGATCTCGGCGCCGATATTATGGTGGTAGTGGCGTACGGTCTGATTCTGCCTAAAGCGGTGCTGGAGATGCCCCGTCTGGGCTGTATCAACGTTCACGGCTCGCTGCTACCGCGCTGGCGTGGCGCAGCGCCTATTCAGCGTTCACTGTGGGCGGGGGATAGCGAAACTGGCGTAACCATCATGCAGATGGACGTCGGCCTTGATACGGGGGATATGCTGTATAAGCTTTCCTGCCCCATTACCGCAGAGGATACCAGCGGCAGCCTGTACGATAAGCTGGCCGAGCTCGGCCCTCAGGGGCTGCTGGCAACGTTAGCCCAGCTGGCCAACGGCACCGCACGGCCTGAAGTACAAGATGAATCGCTGGTGTGCCATGCCGAAAAGCTGAGTAAAGAAGAGGCTCGTATCGATTGGTCGCTTTCCGCTGCGCAGTTGGAACGCTGCATCCGCGCGTTTAATCCGTGGCCAATGAGCTGGCTGGAAATTGACGGACAACCGGTAAAAGTGTGGCGAGCATCGGTCATCGCCGAAGCCGCTCACGCCGAACCGGGTACTATCGTAGCAGCAACCAAACAGGGTATTCAGGTCGCCACGGGGGATGGGATCCTCAGCCTGGAGTCGCTACAGCCTGCGGGTAAAAAAGCGATGAGCGCCCAGGACTTACTCAATTCCCGCCGGGAGTGGTTTATCCCTGGCACCCGTCTCGCCTGACGGTCGTCTCTTCTGAAGCCCGGGTTCGCCGGGCATTTTTATTTTTGCGCTTATGAAAAAGAATATAAATTTACGCAGCCTGGCCGCCCAGGCTATCGAGCAAGTTGTTGAAAAAGGGCAGTCTTTAAGCAACGTACTGCCCCCTCTACAGCAGAAAGTCAGCGATAAAGATAAAGCGCTACTGCAGGAGTTGTGCTTTGGTGTACTACGTACTCTAAGCCAGCTGGAGTGGCTTATCAGCAAGCTGATGGCGCGTCCGATGACCGGCAAACAGCGCACCGTGCACTTTCTGATCATGGTTGGTCTCTATCAGTTACTCTACACCCGCATTCCCCCGCATGCCGCGCTGGCGGAAACGGTAGAAGGCGCGGTGGCCATTAAACGCCCGCAGCTTAAAGGGCTAATCAACGGCGTGCTACGCCAGTTCCAGCGCCAGCAGGAAGCGTTGTTAGCCGAATTTGCTGAGCATGAAAACCGCTATCTTCATCCCAAATGGCTGCTGAAACGCCTGCAGCAGGCCTGGCCGGAGCAGTGGCAGGAGATCGTCGAGGCGAACAACCAGCGCCCGCCGATGTGGCTGCGCGTTAACCGCAGCCATCATTCCCGGGATGAGTGGCTTGCCCTGCTTAACGAGACCGGTTTAGAGGGCTTTACCCACCCTGATTATCCGGACGCCGTACGCCTGGCCACCCCTGCTCCGGTCCACGCGTTACCAGGCTTTGCCGAAGGCTGGGTGACCGTCCAGGATGCCTCGGCTCAGGGCTGTATGCGCTACCTGCAACCGGAAAATGGCGAACGCATTCTCGATCTCTGCGCGGCGCCGGGCGGGAAGACGACGCATATTCTGGAAGTCGCTCCCCAGGCTCAGGTTATGGCAGTGGATATTGATGAACAGCGTCTGTCCCGCGTCTATGACAACCTGAAACGGCTGGGCAAGAAAGCCGAAGTCAAGCAGGGCGATGGCCGCTTCCCTGAGCAGTGGTGTGGCAATGAGCAGTTCGATCGTATTCTGCTGGATGCCCCCTGCTCCGCAACCGGCGTTATTCGCCGCCATCCGGATATCAAATGGCTGCGCCGGGATCGGGATATCGCCGAGTTAGCCCAACTGCAGGCCGAGATCCTCAATGCCACCTGGACGCACCTGAAGCCAGGCGGCACGCTGGTTTACGCAACCTGTTCTATTCTGCCGGAAGAGAACAGTCAGCAAATTGCCGCTTTCCTCGCGCGAACTCCGGATGCAGAACTTCACGCAACCGGCACGCCGGCGAGCCCCGGGCAGCAAAATCTGCCGGGCGTGGAAGAAGGTGATGGCTTCTTTTACGCTAAGCTAATCAAACGTCGGAACTAATGGGTCACTGCAGATGAAGATTATTATTCTGGGCGCCGGCCAGGTCGGCGGCACGCTGGCGGAAAACCTCGTCGGCGAGAACAATGATATTACGCTGGTTGATACCAATGGCGACCGTCTGCGCAGCCTGCAGGATAAGTTCGACCTGCGTGTCGTCCAGGGGCATGGCTCTCACCCTCGCGTACTGCGCGAGGCGGGAGCCGATGATGCCGATATGCTGGTAGCGGTCACTAGTTCGGACGAAACCAACATGGTGGCCTGCCAGGTCGCTTACTCATTGTTCAATACGCCAAACCGCATAGCGCGTATTCGTGCGCCTGATTACGTTCGTGATGCGGAAAAGCTCTTCAACTCTGAAGCGGTACCCATCGATCACTTAATCGCTCCGGAACAACTGGTCATCGACAACATCCACCGTCTGATCGAATATCCCGGCGCGCTGCAGGTCGTGAACTTCGCAGAAGGAAAAGTCAGTCTCGCGGTAGTAAAAGCCTATTATGGTGGCCCGCTGGTGGGGAATGCCTTATCCACTATGCGAGAGCATATGCCGCATATCGATACGCGCGTGGCCGCCATTTTCCGCCACGATCGCCCCATCCGCCCGCAGGGCTCGACGATTGTCGAGGCCGGAGATGAAGTCTTCTTTATTGCCGCCTCGCAGCATATTCGCGCGGTCATGAGCGAACTGCAGCGACTGGAAAAGCCGTATAAGCGTATTATGCTGGTCGGCGGGGGCAATATTGGCGCGGGTCTGGCCCATAAGCTGGAAAAAGATTACAGCGTTAAGCTTATCGAACGTAATCAGCAGCGAGCCGCTGAGCTAGCGGAAAAGCTGCAGCATACTATCGTCTTCTACGGGGATGCATCGGACCAGGAGCTGTTGGCTGAAGAGCATATTGACCAGGTGGACCTGTTTATTGCCGTCACTAACGACGACGAAGCCAATATTATGTCGGCTATGTTGGCCAAGCGAATGGGCGCGAAAAAAGTGATGGTGCTAATCCAGCGCAGAGCCTACGTGGATCTGGTCCAGGGTAGCGTCATCGATATTGCGATTTCGCCTCAGCAGGCCACAATTTCCGCACTCCTCAGTCATGTCCGTAAAGCCGATATTGTCGGCGTCTCCTCCTTGCGCCGCGGCGTTGCAGAAGCGATTGAGGCAGTCGCACACGGCGATGAGAGCACCTCCCGGGTAGTCGGGCGTTCGATCGATGAGATCAAACTTCCACCGGGCACGATCATCGGCGCCGTCGTGCGGGGCAATGACGTGATGATCGCCAATAATAATCTACGGATCGAGCAGGGCGACCATGTGATCATGTTTTTGACCGATAAGAAGTTTATTTCCGATGTCGAAAGGCTGTTCCAGCCAAGTCCTTTCTTCCTGTAATTCCCAGGGCGCCGAACAGGCGCCTTTTTATTATCCCTTATTATTCAAAGGTTAATATTTTGCAGTAACTATCTGCTGGGAATGGCAAATGAAAATACATTTGTTAAACTTACAACGTCAGCTGGCACAAGGAGAATAAAATGAGTTTTTTAAAAGAGTTTCGCGAATTCGCGATGCGCGGGAACGTTGTCGATTTGGCAGTGGGTGTGATCATCGGTGCAGCATTCGGTAAAATTGTTTCATCACTGGTCGCGGATATTATTATGCCGCCACTCGGCCTGTTGATTGGCGGGATCGATTTTAAACAGTTTGCCGTCACGCTACGTGATGCCCAGGGCGATGTCCCGGCTGTGGTGATGCATTATGGGGTATTCATTCAGAACGTTTTCGATTTCATCATCGTCGCGTTTGCCATCTTCATGGCGATTAAATTGATGAATAAGTTAAATCGTAAGAAAGAAGAGGCTCCGGCGGCACCGCCAGCTCCCTCTAAAGAAGAAGTTCTGCTGAGCGAAATTCGCGATCTGCTGAAAGAACAAAACAACCGTTCTTAATCAGCAGAGAAAGCAGAAGGCCAGTGGTAAAAAAGCGATTCGCTTGCTTGCCACTGGCCTCCCGATCAATCCTTCCTGCATGTTTATCTTTACGTTGATAGCTTCCTTTCCCTTTCTTGTTTTTCTCTACGCGCTGCCTGAATAACGGATCGTGGAGAAGTGCCTCAATGGCGTTATCTTTAATTTGTCCTTTAGTATGCTGATAGCGACTCATAGTTACTCCGGTATATGTATAAACTCGGCGCGAGTGTAGATCCGCGCGTTTAAAAAATCAACGTCCGCCATTGCCGTTGCTGGCCCCTTGTTCAAGGGCCTCAAGGATAGAACAGTAAACGCTGCTGTGGGCAGTGCCGCAACAGGCATCGTTGAGCCGCTGCAGAGAGCGGCGCATCGTCTGTAGCTCTTTAATCCGCGCCTCAACTTCACTTAATCGCGCCTGAACGATCCCTTTCGACTCCTGACAGGTATGATGCTCCGGATCGATGCGGATCGACAATAATTCGCGGATCGCTTCCAGGGTGAAACCCAGTTGTCGGGCATAACGAATAAAGCGCAGCCGTTGAAGATCGTTATCCGAGTACAGACGAAATCCTCCCTCGGTGCGTATGTCATGATCCATCATCTGCTGCTTTTCATAGTAGCGGATGGTATCAGGCGTCACGTCAGCCAGTTTTGCCAATTCACCAATACGATACATATTTACTCCTGATTTATTTTTTGCAGCAACGCATCGGCGTACTCACCGCGTAAAAAGTCGGTGTTCAGACCTGCCTGACGTAACTTCAGCTCGAGCAGGGCAAGGCGTTTGCTAAGTTCGGCATGACGCGGATCGTCCTGACGGACGCCGTTCAGTAAGTCTGCCAGAGCCAACGCTTCTTTGCGTTGCTCCAGTTCCGGAGGAAGACATCCTGCATTTTTCAGAAGGCGATAGCCTGCCCGCAACTCCGCCGGCACATGTGAATCGTCATCGAGAGTCAGCGGTTCTCCGCTGCCGGGTAAATTATCGAACTCACCTTTGGTTTGGGCATCGAGGATATGACGTTCCGCCCACTGATCCAGCAACCACATTCTACGGCTCCAGGGGATGAACAAAAAGAGTACAGATAGTGTAGTGAAATGGGGATGGGGTAGATATAAAAAAACCCGCCTGGGCGGGTTTTTTTACGTTACTACAGATTACTCTGCAGCAGCTTCTGCTTTCGGCTCAGCACGATCAACCAGCTCGATGTATGCCATCGGCGCGTTGTCGCCTGCACGGAAGCCACACTTCAGAATGCGAGTGTAACCACCGGCGCGGCTCGCGAAACGCGGGCCCAGCTCGTTAAACAGTTTTGCCACGATCTCGTTATCACGAGTGCGGGCGAATGCCAGACGACGATTAGCAACGCTATCAGTCTTGGCAAGAGTAATCAGCGGCTCAACTACGCGACGCAGTTCTTTCGCTTTCGGCAGGGTCGTCTTGATGATTTCATGACGAACCAGCGAACCTGCCATGTTACGGAACATAGCCTGGCGATGGCTGCTGTTGCGGTTCAGTTGACGACCACTCTTACGATGGCGCATGACCTTATCCTTCTCAGTAAAACCTTAACCTGTGATCCGGTTACTCGTCAGCAATGCTTGCTGGTGGCCAGTTTTCCAGGCGCATGCCCAGAGACAGTCCACGGGAAGCCAGCACGTCTTTAATCTCAGTAAGAGATTTTTTACCCAGGTTCGGCGTTTTCAGCAACTCAACCTCGGTACGCTGTACCAGATCACCGATATAGTGGATAGCTTCTGCCTTGAGGCAGTTAGCAGAGCGGACAGTCAATTCCAGATCGTCAACAGGGCGCAGCAGGATCGGATCGAATTCTGGTTTCTCTTCTTTCACTTCTGGCTGACGTACATCACGTAGGTCAACAAAAGCTTCCAGTTGTTCAGCCAGGATGGTTGCCGCACGACGAATCGCCTCTTCAGGATCGATTGTGCCGTTGGTTTCCATTTCGATGACCAGCTTGTCCAGGTCGGTACGCTGTTCTACACGCGCAGCTTCAACATTGTAGGCAATACGCTCTACAGGGCTGTAGCAGGCGTCGACCAGCAGACGGCCGATTGGGCGCTCATCTTCTTCCGAATGAATTCGGGCAGAAGCCGGCACATAACCGCGACCGCGCTGAACTTTGATACGCATGCTAATAGCAGCGTTCTCATCAGTCAGGTGGCAAATCACGTGCTGCGGCTTGACGATTTCGACATCACCGTCGTGGGTAATGTCGGCTGCGGTCACAGGGCCAATGCCAGATTTATTCAAAGTAAGGATGACTTCATCTTTACCCTGAACTCTCACCGCCAGCCCTTTCAGGTTGAGCAGGATTTCAAGGATGTCTTCCTGAACGCCTTCTTTGGTGCTGTACTCGTGCAGTACACCATCAATCTCAACCTCGGTCACCGCGCAACCCGGCATCGATGAGAGCAGAATACGGCGCAGTGCGTTACCCAGAGTATGGCCGAAGCCACGCTCTAAAGGCTCAAGGGTCACCTTGGCGTGCGTCGAACTCACTTGCTCGATATCGACCAGGCGCGGTTTTAGAAACTCTGTCACAGAACCCTGCATTGTGTCCTCTCTTTGGTACTAAGCTTTACTTGGAGTAAAGCTCGACGATCAGGTGTTCGTTAATGTCCGCAGACAGATCAGAACGCTCCGGCTGACGCTTGAACGTACCTTCCATCTTGCCAGCATCAACTTCCAGCCAGGTTGGCTTTTCACGCTGCTCAGCCAGCTCCAGAGCGGCTTTCACGCGAGATTGCTTTTTCGCTTTCTCACGAATGCTGACAACGTCATTCGCTTTAACCTGATAAGAAGCGATGTTAACAACACGACCGTTTACCATAATCGCTTTGTGGCTAACCAGCTGGCGTGCTTCAGCACGAGTGGCGCCGAAGCCCATACGGTATACAACGTTGTCCAGACGACCTTCCAGCAGAGCCAACAGGTTTTCACCGGTGTTGCCTTTCAGACGTGCTGCTTCTTTATAGTAGTTACGGAACTGACGCTCCAGCACACCGTACATACGGCGAACTTTTTGCTTTTCACGCAACTGCACACCATAGTCAGACAGACGCGGCTTACGCGCACCGTGCTGGCCAGGAGCTTGTTCAATTTTACACTTGGTATCGATCGCGCGAACGCCAGACTTAAGGAATAAGTCGGTGCCCTCACGACGGCTCAGCTTGAGCTTAGGACCCAAATATCTTGCCATTTTCTTTCTCCAACTAACCTGGAAAACGCAGCGTTATACGCGACGTTTTTTCGGCGGACGACAACCGTTATGAGGGATCGGAGTCACATCAGTAATATTAGTGATGCGGAAACCAGCGGCGTTCAGTGCACGAATGGTAGATTCGCGACCCGGACCCGGACCTTTGACCATAACTTCCAGATTCTTGATGCCGTATTCTTTTACGGCTTCTGCGCAACGCTCTGCTGCAACCTGAGCTGCGAACGGAGTGGATTTGCGAGAACCACGGAAACCGGAACCACCGGCTGTTGCCCAACCCAGTGCGTTACCCTGACGATCAGTGATGGTAACGATGGTGTTGTTAAAAGAAGCATGGATATGAGCCACGCCGTCAGAGACTTGTTTTCTTACACGCTTACGTGCACGAATTGGTGCCTTTGCCATTATTCAATCACCCCGATTATTTCTTGATCGGTTTACGCGGACCCTTACGGGTACGTGCGTTGGTCTTGGTACGCTGACCGCGAACCGGGAGACCACGACGATGACGCAAACCACGGTAGCAACCAAGGTCCATCAGACGCTTGATGCTCAGGGTGATTTCACGGCGCAGATCACCTTCAACGACAAATTTACCTACTGCTTCACGCAGAATATCAATTTGTTCTTCAGACAGCTCACTGATCTTAACATTTTCAGCGATGCCCGTTTCAGCGCAGATGGCTTTAGAACGGGTTTTGCCGATACCGAAAATAGCGGTTAAAGCGATAACGGTATGTTTGTGATCAGGAATGTTAATGCCTGCTATACGGGCCACTATGCACTCCTACTATTTAATATGTACGCACCATGCTGAAAAGCCCGTTTTCAGGATACTCAAATGGAAACGTACAGACATACAAAAGATTGGCTGGCTAATCTAGCCAGCTCAATCCAACTTTGCAAGAAAAATATGCGAAAAAATCAGCCTTGGCGCTGTTTATGCTTCGGCTCGGCACTGCAAATCACACGGATGACACCATCACGCTTAACGATTTTGCAGTTACGGCATAATTTCTTGACGGAAGCACGAACTTTCATTTTTACTCTCCGTAACTTCTCGGGCGACCAGTTTTAACGGCCGTAGCCTTTCAGGTTCGCCTTCTTCAATGCAGACTCATACTGACTGGACATCATCAGAGTTTGCACTTGAGCCATAAAGTCCATAATCACGACAACAACGATAAGCAGCGAGGTCCCACCGAAGTAGAACGGCACTTTCATCGCGTCACGCATGAACTCCGGGATCAGGCAGATAAAAGTAATGTACAACGCACCAACCAGAGTCAGGCGAGTCATCACTTTATCGATATACTTCGCCGTTTGCTCTCCCGGACGAATTCCTGGTACAAATGCACCGGACTTCTTCAGGTTATCTGCTGTTTCACGCGGGTTGAAAACCAACGCCGTGTAGAAGAAACAGAAGAAGATGATTGCAGACGCATAGAGTAACACATAAAGCGGTTGCCCAGGCTGCAAATACAGCGAAATTGTTGTCAGCCAGTTCCAACCAGTACCACCCCCGAACCATGACGTGATGGTTGCCGGGAACAGTATAATACTGGAAGCGAAGATTGCCGGGATTACCCCCGCCATATTCACTTTCAGCGGTAAATGTGTGCTCTGTGCAGCATAGACACGACGACCCTGTTGACGTTTCGCGTAGTTTACCACAATGCGGCGTTGACCACGCTCAACGAATACAACAAAGAAGGTCACTGCAAATACTAATACTGCAACCAACAGCAACAGGAGGAAGTGCAGGTCGCCTTGACGCGCTTGCTCGATAGTATGGGCGATGGCCGGCGGGAGTCCCGCAACGATACCGGCGAAGATAATGATCGAGATACCGTTACCGATACCACGTTCAGTGATCTGTTCGCCGAGCCACATCAGGAACATAGTCCCTGTGACCAGACTGACAACAGCGGTGAAATAGAATGCAAAGCCTGGATTAATCACCAGGCCTTGCATACCAGGCATATTCGGCAGACCGGTAGCAATACCGATCGACTGGAATATCGCCAGCACCAGAGTACCGTAGCGGGTGTACTGGCTGATCTTACGACGACCAGACTCCCCTTCTTTCTTCAGTTCCGCCAGCGGTTGATAAACCACCGTCAGCAGCTGCACGATGATCGATGCCGAAATGTACGGCATAATCCCCAGCGCAAAGATAGAAGCACGGCTGAGAGCACCACCAGAGAACATGTTGAACATTTCAATGATGGTGCCTCGCTGTTGCTCAAGCAGTTTGGCAAGTACAGCGGCATCAATACCAGGGATCGGAATAAAAGAGCCAATACGGAACACTATCAGCGCACCGACCACAAACAGAAGTCTGCGTTTCAGTTCGCCAAGGCCACCTTTGGCACTTTGAAAATCTAATCCCGGTTGTTTAGCCATCTGCTACTTATTCCTCAATTTTACCGCCAGCAGCTTCGATAGCAGCACGAGCACCTTTAGTCACACGCAGGCCACGAACAGTTACCGGACGAGTTACCTCACCAGACAGGATCACTTTCGCGAACTCGATCTGGACACCGATAATGTTAGCCGCTTTCAGCGCGTTCAGGTCTACTACATCGCCTTCTACGTGAGCCAGATCGGAGAGACGGATCTCTGCGGTGATCATCGCTTTACGAGAAGTGAAGCCGAATTTCGGCAGACGACGGTACAGAGGCATCTGACCACCCTCGAAACCGCGACGTACGCCACCGCCAGAACGAGATTTCTGACCTTTGTGACCACGACCACCGGTTTTACCGAGGCCAGAACCGATACCACGACCCAGACGTTTACCCGCCTTTTTGGAGCCTTCGGCCGGAGACAGAGTATTTAAACGCATCTCTTACTCCTCAACTTTAACCATGAAGGAAACCGCGTTGACCATACCACGAACAGCAGGAGTATCCTCGCGCTCTACGGTGTGACCAATACGACGCAGACCCAGGCCAAGCAGCGTTGCCTTGTGTTTCGGCAGACGACCGATTGCACTGCGGGTTTGAGTAATTTTAATAGTCTTTGCCATGGTTTATTTCCCCAGAATTTCTTCAACGGATTTACCACGCTTGGCAGCGACCATATCCGGGGACTTCATGTTTTCCAGACCGTCGATAGTTGCACGAACCACGTTAATCGGGTTAGTGGAACCATACGCTTTAGCCAGAACGTTACGAACCCCAGCGACTTCCAGAACGGCGCGCATTGCACCACCGGCGATGATACCGGTACCTTCGGAAGCCGGCTGCATGAATACACGAGAACCCGTGTGAGTACCCTTAACCGGGTGCTGCAGGGTGCCGTGGTTCAGCGCGACGTTAATCATATTGCGACGGGCTTTTTCCATCGCTTTCTGGATCGCTGCTGGAACTTCACGCGCTTTACCGTAACCAAAACCAACGCGACCGTTACCATCGCCTACTACAGTCAGAGCTGTGAAGGAGAAAATACGACCACCTTTAACGGTTTTAGATACGCGGTTTACCGCGATCAGCTTTTCCTGCAGTTCGCCAGCTTGTTTTTCGATGTGAGCCATCTTACACCTCTACCTTAGAACTGAAGGCCAGCTTCACGGGCAGCATCTGCCAGTGCCTGGACACGACCATGATATTGGAACCCGGAACGGTCAAAGGAAACATCTTTGATGCCTTTTTCCAGAGCGCGTTCAGCGACAGCTTTACCCACAGCTGCTGCAGCGTCTTTGTTACCGGTGTACTTCAGTTGTTCAGCGATAGCTTTTTCTACAGTAGAAGCAGCTACCAGAACTTCAGAACCATTCGGTGCAATTACCTGTGCGTAAATGTGACGCGGGGTACGATGTACCACCAGGCGAGTTGCGCCCAGCTCCTGGAGCTTGCGGCGTGCGCGGGTCGCACGACGGATACGAGCAGATTTCTTATCCATAGTGTTACCTTACTTCTTCTTAGCCTCTTTGGTACGCACGACTTCGTCGGCGTAACGAACACCCTTGCCTTTGTAAGGCTCAGGACGACGGTAGGCGCGCAGATCTGCTGCAACCTGGCCGATCACCTGCTTATCAGCGCCTTTCAGCACGATTTCAGTCTGAGTCGGACATTCTGCAGTGATACCCGCAGGCAGCTGATGATCAACCGGGTGAGAGAAACCTAAAGCCAGGTTTACTACATTCCCTTTGACCGCTGCACGATAACCTACACCAACCAGCTGCAGCTTCTTAGTGAAGCCTTCGGTAACACCGATAACCATTGAGTTCAGCAGGGCACGCGCGGTACCAGCCTGAGCCCAACCGTCTGCGTAACCATCACGCGGACCGAAGGTCAGTGCATTATCTGCATGTTTAACTTCAACAGCATCGTTGAGAGTACGAGTCAGCTCGCCGTTTTTACCTTTGATCGTAATAACCTGACCGTTGATTTTTACATCAACGCCGGCAGGAACAACGACCGGTGCTTTAGCAACACGAGACATTTTTTCCTCCGATTAGGCTACGTAGCAGATAATTTCGCCACCAAGACCAGCCTGGCGCGCTGCACGATCAGTCATAACACCTTTAGAGGTAGAAACAACTGCGATACCCAGACCGGCCATAACTTTCGGCAGCTCATCTTTTTTCTTATAGATGCGCAGACCTGGGCGGCTGACACGCTGAATGCTTTCTACAACAGCTTTGCCCTGGAAATACTTGAGAGTAAGTTCCAGTTCAGGCTTGGTGTCGCCTTCAACTTTAAAATCTTCGATAAAACCTTCTTCCTTCAGCACGTTGGCGATTGCCACTTTCAGCTTGGAGGAAGGCATGGTGACCGCAGCTTTGTTCGCGGCCTGACCGTTACGGATACGGGTCAGCATATCCGCGATCGGATCTTGCATGCTCATCTGTCTTTACTCCCGTGATTCAATTGGTGACAATTACCAGCTAGCCTTTTTCAGACCCGGGATTTCACCGCGCATAGCGGCTTCACGGACCTTAATACGGCTCAACCCGAACTTCCGCAGGAAACCATGCGGACGACCTGTTTGACGGCAGCGGTTACGCTGACGAGACGGGCTGGAATCACGCGGCAGAGTCTGCAGCTTGAGAACGGCATTCCAACGATCTTCGTCGGTTGCGTTCACATCAGAGATGATAGCTTTCAGTTCAGCGCGTTTAGCGAAGAATTTATCAGCTAAAGCCACGCGCTTTACTTCGCGTGCTTTCATTGATTGCTTAGCCATTAAGTAACCCTACCTTACTTGCGGAACGGGAAGTCAAAGGCAGCCAGCAGAGCACGGCCTTCTTCGTCAGATTTCGCAGTAGTGGTAATGGTAATATCCAAACCACGAACGCGGTCGACTTTATCGTAGTCGATTTCTGGGAAGATGATCTGCTCACGGACACCCATGCTGTAGTTGCCACGACCGTCGAAAGACTTAGCGGACAGGCCGCGGAAGTCACGAATACGCGGTACAGCAATAGTGATCAGGCGCTCAAAGAACTCCCACATGCGTTCGCCACGCAGAGTTACTTTACAGCCGATCGGATAGCCCTGACGGATTTTGAAGCCTGCAACTGATTTGCGTGCTTTGGTGATCAGCGGTTTTTGACCGGAGATTGCTGCCAGGTCAGCTGCTGCGTTATCCAGCAGTTTCTTGTCAGCGATCGCTTCACCAACACCCATGTTCAGGGTGATCTTCTCGACCCGAGGGACTTGCATGACAGAATTGTAGTTAAACTCAGTCATGAGTTTCTTAACTACTTCGTCTTTGTAGTAATCATGCAGTTTCGCCATCGTACTACTCCAAATTACTTGATAGTTTCGCTGTTAGACTTGAAGAAACGGACTTTTTTACCGTCTTCGAATCTAAAGCCTACACGGTCAGCCTTGCCGGTTGCCGCATTGAAGATTGCAACGTTAGAAACCTGAATTGCAGCTTCTTTTTCAACGATGCCGCCTGGTTGGTTCAGAGCCGGAACCGGCTTCTGGTGTTTCTTAACCAGGTTGATACCTTCAACAATGACCTTGCCGGAAGACAGGACATTCTTAACTTTACCGCGCTTACCTTTATCTTTACCGGTTAACACGATAACTTCGTCATCACGACGGATTTTCGCTGCCATGATTCGCTCCTTAGAGTACTTCTGGTGCCAGAGAGATAATTTTCATGAACTTCTCGGTACGAAGTTCACGAGTTACCGGCCCAAAAATACGCGTACCGATAGGCTGCTCGCTGTTATTGTTCAGAATAACGCATGCATTACCATCGAAGCGAATGACAGAACCGTCCGGGCGACGAACACCCTTCTTGGTGCGCACCACTACCGCCTTCAGCACATCACCTTTTTTGACCTTACCACGCGGAATTGCTTCTTTGATGGTGATCTTGATGATGTCGCCTACGCCTGCGTAGCGACGGTGCGAGCCACCCAGAACCTTGATACACATTACGCGACGTGCACCGGAGTTGTCGGCGACGTTCAGCATAGTCTGTTCTTGGATCATTTTAGTGCTCCGCTAATGTCAACTACTACTGAGACCCGAAAATTAGGGTCGTTAAAAAGCCCCATATCGAGGGCGCGGCATTATAACACCACAAACCAGATATGGGTAGAAAAAATAAACGGCTCATCGCTGAGCCGTTTATCCGTATCGAGAATGCGTACTCTATTACAGAACCGCTTTCTCTACAACGCGAACCAGCGTCCAGGACTTAGTCTTGGACAGCGGACGGCATTCGCGGATTTCAACCTTGTCGCCGATACCGCATTCGTTGTTCTCGTCATGTACGTGCAGTTTGGTCGTACGTTTGATGAATTTACCGTAAACCGGGTGTTTCACCATACGTTCGATAGCAACAACAATGGATTTCTCCATTTTGTCGCTAACTACGCGACCTTGCAGAGTACGGATTTTATCGGTCATTACGCACCCGCCTTCTGAGTCAGTAAAGTCTTAACGCGTGCAACATCACGACGCACTTGCTTCAGCAGATGAGTCTGTTGCAGCTGGCCACTTGCAGCCTGCATGCGCAGGTTGAACTGCTCACGCAGCAGGTTCAGCAGCTCAGCGTTCAGCTCTTCAACGCTTTTTTCACGCAGCTCTTTTGCTTTCATTACATCACCGTCTTAGTTACAAAGGTGGTTTTGATCGGCAGTTTCGCTGCTGCCAGGCCGAATGCTTCACGGGCCAGCTCTTCCGGTACACCGTCCATTTCATACAGGACTTTACCCGGCTGAATCAAGGCAACCCAGTACTCCACGTTACCTTTACCTTTACCCATACGAACTTCCAGCGGCTTCTCGGTGATCGGTTTGTCCGGGAATACACGGATCCAGATCTTACCTTGACGCTTAACTGCACGGGTCATAGCACGACGTGCTGCTTCGATCTGACGTGCAGTCAGACGACCACGGCCAACAGCTTTCAGACCGAAAGTGCCGAAGCTAACATCCGTACCCTGCGCCAGACCACGGTTGCGGCCTTTGTGCACTTTACGGAATTTTGTACGCTTTGGTTGTAACATCAGCGACGCTCCTTATTTACGGCCTTTACGCTGCTGCTTTTTAGGTTGAGCAGCCGGTTCCGGTTGTTCAACAGCAGCCATACCACCCAGGATCTCACCTTTGAAGATCCATACCTTAACGCCGATTACACCGTAAGTGGTGTGCGCTTCAGAGGTGTTGTAGTCGATGTCAGCACGCAGAGTGTGCAGCGGTACGCGACCTTCACGGTACCATTCGGTACGTGCGATTTCCGCGCCGCCCAGACGGCCGCTAACTTCAACTTTGATACCTTTAGCGCCCAGACGCATTGCGTTCTGTACAGCACGCTTCATCGCACGACGGAACATAACGCGACGTTCCAGCTGAGAAGTGATGCTGTCAGCAACCAGTTTTGCGTCCAGTTCAGGTTTACGAACTTCGGCGATATTGATCTGTGCAGGTACGCCAGCGATATCCGCTACGACCTTGCGCAGTTTTTCTACGTCTTCGCCTTTCTTACCGATAACGATACCCGGGCGAGCGGTGTGAATGGTCACACGGATGCTCTTAGCCGGACGCTCGATAACGATGCGAGATACAGACGCTTTAGCCAGTTCTTTAGTCAGGAACTGACGTACTTTAAAATCGCTGTCCAGGTTGTCAGCGAATTCTTTGGTGTTCGCGAACCAGGTAGAGTTCCATGGTTTGACAATACCCAGGCGAATACCATTAGGATGTACTTTCTGACCCATTGCTAGTCTCCAGAGTCTCAGCGATCGGACACAACCACAGTGATGTGGCTGGTGCGCTTCAGGATGCGATCTGCACGACCTTTAGCACGCGGCATAATGCGCTTCATGCTCGGGCCTTCGTCTACGAAAATTTTCGCAACTTTCAGATCATCAATGTCAGCGCCATCGTTGTGTTCAGCGTTAGCAATGGCAGATTCCAGTACCTTCTTGACCAGTACAGCAGCTTTTTTGTTGGTGTAGGTCAGAATATCCAGGGCCTGCGACACTTTCTTACCGCGAATCAGGTCAGCTACAAGGCGAACCTTCTGAGCAGAAGAACGAGCATGGCGATGTTGAGCTAAAGTTTCCATCTCTTCCTCCTACCTTATTTCTTCTTCGCTTTTTTATCAGCAGCGTGGCCGCGATAAGTACGAGTCGGTGCGAATTCACCCAGTTTGTGACCGACCATTTCGTCGGAAACAAATACTGGAACGTGCTGACGACCATTATGGACAGCGATGGTCAAACCGATCATGTTAGGAAAGATCGTTGAACGACGGGACCAAGTGCGCAGGGGCTTCTTGTCTCCGCTTTCCACCGCTTTCTCTACCTTCTTCAGCAAGTGCAGGTCAATAAAAGGACCTTTCTTGAGAGAACGTGGCATGGCTTATCCTCTAAAATTATTTGCTACGGCGACGTACGATGAATTTATCAGTACGCTTGTTGCTGCGGGTCTTCTTACCTTTGGTCTGCAGGCCCCACGGGGATACCGGGTGCTTACCAAAGTTACGACCTTCACCACCACCATGTGGGTGGTCTACTGGGTTCATCGCAGTACCGCGAACGGTAGGACGAACACCACGCCAGCGTGCAGCACCTGCTTTACCCAGAACGCGCAGCATATGCTCAGCATTGCCAACTTCGCCCAGAGTCGCGCGGCAGTCTGCTTCGACTTTACGCATTTCACCAGAACGCAGACGCAGGGTGACATAAGCACCGTCACGAGCAACGATCTGAACGTAAGTACCAGCGGAACGAGCCAGCTGACCGCCTTTACCTGGTTTCATTTCTACGTTATGAACGGTAGAACCAACCGGGATATTGCGCATCGGCAGGGTGTTGCCTGCTTTGATTGCAGCATCAACGCCAGACTGAATCTGGTCGCCAGCTTTCAGGCCTTTCGGGGCCAGGATGTAACGGCGCTCGCCGTCTTTGTACAGAACCAGCGCGATGTTCGCGGAGCGGTTCGGATCGTACTCAAGACGTTCAACAACTGCCGGGATACCATCTTTGTTGCGTTTGAAGTCAACAATACGGTAAGCCTGCTTGTGGCCACCACCGATATGACGGGTGGTGATACGGCCATTGTTGTTACGACCACCGGATTTGCTGTTTTTTTCCAGCAACGGAGCAAAAGGTTTGCCCTTGTGCAGCTCTGGGTTAACCACTTTAACGACGTGGCGACGACCCGGAGATGTCGGTTTACATTTAACAACTGCCATTGTATTACTCCTCCGACTTACTCAGCGCCGCCAACGAAGTCCAGATTCTGGCCTTCTTTCAGGGTGACGTAAGCTTTTTTCCAGTCGCTACGACGACCGATACGCTGTCCGTGACGTTTAACTTTCCCTTTAACAACCAGGGTGTTAACGACTTCGACTTCGACTTCAAACAGTTTCTGCACAGCAGCTTTGATTTCTGCTTTGGTCGCGTCTTTAGCAACTTTGAGAACGATGGTGTTTGTTTTTTCCATCGCAGTAGACGCTTTTTCAGAAACGTGCGGTGCGCGCAGCACCTTCAGCAGACGTTCTTCACGAATCATGCCAGCATCTCCTCAACTTGCTTAACAGCATCAGCAGTCATTACGACTTTGTCGAAGGCGATCAGGCTAACCGGGTCGATACCGTTCGCATCACGTACGTCAACCTTATGCAGGTTACGTGCGGCCAGGAACAGGTTCTCGTCCAGCTCACCGGTGATGATCAGCACATCTTCCAGAGCCATGTCTTTCAGTTTCTGTGCCAGCAGCTTAGTTTTCGGCGCTTCAACAGAGAACTTCTCGACAACGATCAGACGATCCTGACGTACCAGTTCGGACAGAATGCTTTTCAGCGCGCCGCGGTACATCTTCTTGTTAACTTTTTGACTGTGGTCCTGCGGACGAGCAGCGAAGGTCACGCCACCGGAACGCCAGATCGGGCTCTTGATAGAACCAGAACGCGCACGGCCGGTACCTTTCTGGCGCCACGGTTTTTTACCGGAGCCAGTGATTTCAGCACGAGTCTTCTGAGCACGAGTGCCCTGACGCGCACCGGCTGCATAAGCAACAACAACCTGGTGAACCAGCGCTTCGTTGAAATCACGACCGAAGGTAGTTTCGGAAACAGTCAGCGCGCTCTGCGCGTCTTTCAATACTAATTCCATTGCTATCTCCTCACGCCTTCACAGCTGGTTTAACGATCAGGTCGCTACCGGTCGCACCCGGGACAGCACCTTTAACCAGCAGCAGGTTGCGCTCAGCGTCAACACGTACTACGTCCAGGCTCTGAACGGTTACACGCTCATTACCCAGCTGACCTGCCATTTTCTTGCCTTTGAACACTTTGCCCGGAGTCTGGTTCTGACCGATAGAACCCGGAACGCGGTGGGACAAGGAGTTACCGTGAGTAGCGTCCTGGGTACGGAAGTTCCAGCGCTTAACGGTACCAGCAAAACCTTTACCTTTAGAGGTACCGGTTACGTCAACTTTTTTAACGTCAGCAAACAGTTCAACGCTAATGTTCTGACCTACGGTGAATTCTTCGCCGTCAGCCAGACGGAATTCCCACAGACCACGGCCAGCTTCAACGCCAGCTTTAGCGAAGTGACCCGCTTCCGGCTTGGTTACACGGTTAGCTTTTTTAGCACCGGTGGTAACCTGGATTGCGCGGTAGCCATCGTTAGCCAGGTCTTTAACCTGAGTAACACGGTTTGCTTCAACTTCGATTACGGTTACTGGGATAGAAACGCCATCTTCAGTGAAGATGCGGGTCATGCCCACTTTTTTACCGACTAAACCAATCATTGTTTCAACCTCTCAATCGCTCGATGACCTGATTAACCCAGGCTGATCTGCACGTCTACACCGGCAGCCAGATCCAGACGCATCAGAGCATCAACGGTTTTTTCAGTTGGCTCAACGATGTCAACCAGACGCTTGTGAGTGCGAATTTCGTACTGGTCACGCGCGTCTTTGTTGACGTGCGGGGAGATCAGAACGGTAAAGCGCTCTTTGCGGGTCGGCAGCGGGATCGGACCACGGACTTGCGCACCAGTGCGCTTAGCAGTCTCGACGATTTCCGCGGTTGATTGATCGATCAGACGATGATCAAACGCTTTCAGGCGGATACGGATTCTTTGGTTCTGCATGAGACCAGAGCTCCAATTATTTTATAGACGAAATGATTACTCCTCATACCCATTACGATTGATGGGAGAGTGTAACCGTTCTTACATAGTCCCCCGATTGGGGACATTGTTTGATAACCCAAATGCGATTACCAGGGTTCATATTGAACCGGCCGTCAACTTTGACAGGCCCGCGCATTATACGCAAATTCTGGCGCGACGCAAGTGCTGTTTAGAAAATCATCACCAGGATTTGCGCGCCTTCGCGTTAGCGCGCTGTACGGGGCTGCAATGCGGAGTAAGAGCGCGGATTGTGGGATCCATTCCCGGAAAATGCCTTTTGTGCTGAACGGGAGAGGATGAGCATAGTGACGCAATGTTCATCGATCATTGCGGGGTCAACTATGCTCGCCGCCCTCCCCTTCTTGCTGTGCTATAGCGGTTTGACCGTGGCATTATGCCACCAGGATCTGCGCCACGGTCTGTTGCCCGACCGTTACACCTGTCCCCTGCTGTGGAGTGGTTTACTTTTTTATCTCTGTCTGGCGCCGCACCAGCTGCATGATGCCGTCTGGGGGGCGATAGCGGGCTATCTCTCTTTGGCTGCGATTTACTGGCTATACCGCGGTATCCGCGGCTATGAAGGGTTGGGTTATGGAGATATAAAATATCTTGCCGCCCTCGGCGCCTGGCATGGCTGGCGATTGCTGCCCCAGTTGGTCCTGGTTGCCTCGCTACTCGCCGGCATAGCGTGGGCAGGAGCAGGTTTATACGCCAGTTGCGGCGGGAGGAGCAAATGGAGAAGAAGCAACCCGCTGCCGTTTGGGCCATTCCTGGCGGCCGCGGGTTTTTGGTGCGGGTGGCAGACGCTGGCTAATCTGACACTTTGATCTGCGACTGCAGGTAATTTTGCAGACCGATTTTGCCAATCAAATCGAGTTCGGTTTCCAGCCAGTCGATATGGCCTTCTTCATCCGCCAGGATCTCAATCATCATATCGCGGCTGACGTAGTCATGGACGCTGTCGGCATAGGCAATAGCCTCACGCAAATTTTGCGCCCCTTCCAGCTCCAGCCTCAAATCGGACCGCAGCATCTCTTCCACATCTTCACCGATGCCAAGTTTGCCGAGATCCTGCAGATTAGGGATACCTTCGAGAAAAAGAATACGCTCGATATACTTATCGGCGTGCTTCATTTCGTCGATGGATTCGTGGTACTCAATATCGTTGAGGCGCATCAGGCCCCAATTTTTAAACATTCTCGCATGAAGAAAGTACTGATTAATTGCGACTAGCTCATTTCCCAATAATTTATTGAGATAACTTATGATTTTGACATCACCTTTCATTATATAGTCCCTCCGCTTCCACTCATTGAAGCGTAGTCCGGCCTATAGGGATGTCAAAAGAGAAGCGTGGACTTCAGGCGATTTCTTTGAATTCCGGCATGGTGGTTAATTCATCTTCCATCACTTCACGCGCAGCACGAACACACTTACCGCATTGATTTCCCACGGGAACAAACTTACGTAATTGCTGAAAAGATTGCGGTTGAAACTGGCGCACAACCTGACGAATTTTTTTATCGCTGACGCCATTGCACAAACAAACGTACATAGAAACTCCCGTTCAATTTATGCACAAATATTAAATGAGAATGGTTATGATTACAATAGACCATTTGCTCATTATCCGCCGCAACGCACGATATGAATAGCCAGCAAAAATTCGTTTTTCGCTGAATGACAGACAGCAAAAAGGGCACCGAAGCGCCCTTTTTAATTCAAAGCTAACGAATTAGCCCAGAACTTTAGCTACAACGCCCGCGCCAACGGTACGGCCGCCTTCACGGATTGCGAAACGC
>NZ_JAGRQY010000101.1:0-29217 GCF_018223905.1 Klebsiella sp. 28 | reverse complement strand
GCCTTCCGGGAACGTCTCAGCGATTTTGAGGCCGTCAGCACCGGCAGTTTCAGCAACAATGGTGAATAAATTAACGGCAGGTCGCACGAACCGTATGCCGGGCAAGGCGTGAGCCGCCGCCCGGCATAAAAGCAGCACCGGGCCTGGGGTATAGGAGCTTACGGGAGGAGGCCGTAGGCCGGATAAGCGTAGCGCCATCCGGCACAAAGGCGGGTATGGCGCCGGAGGTATCCTCCCCGGCGGCGCTGCGCTTGCCGGGTCGGGGAGTGGGATTCCGCGGAGCGTTTCGCGAAAAAACACCCGTCGCCCTCAAACAGGAAGGCCGGTTAGCATCGCTAACCGGCCTTCTTTATCCGCTTCTGCACCGCGCGTCAGTCGTGGCGCGGGTACTCCGGCGTGTTGATCCAGGCGTGGTCATCTTCCCAGGTAAACAGCCATTTCCGATCCGGCCCGGCCATCACGTTCAGATAGTAGCTATCGTAACCTGCAATCGCTGCCACCGGATGGTAACCGCGCGGCACCATCACCACATCGTGGTTGTAGGGCGCCATACAGGCGTCCAGGCTGCGGTCGTCGGTGTAGACCCGCTGGAAGGCAAAGCCCTGCGGCGGATCGAAGCGGTGATAGTAGGTTTCTTCCAGCTGCGTCTCTTTGCCCGGCTGGGCGGTATCATGCTTATGCGACGGCCACGAGCTGGTGGCCCCCTCGTCGGTGTAGACTTCCACCACCAGCAGGCAATCCGCCTCGGCGCTGTCCGGCAGAATATTATGCACCCGGCGCTGGTTGCGCCCTTTCCCACGGTGCTCTACGCCGACGTCTTCCGGCCGAATGAGGCGTGCCGGGAAGCTGCCTTTGCCCGGCGCGCTGCATACTGCCAGCTCCAGATCGGAATCGGCGGTTACCTCGACTTTATCCTGCGGCGGGACGTAGACCGACCACGGCGGGGTGCGTTCAAACGGCGACATCCGTTTACCGAGATTCGGGAAATCGGCATGTTGCGTTTTCACCGACGCCAGCCCAGCGACCAGCACCAGGCACAGCTCGCGATCGCCGCTCTCCAGCGTCACGGTCTGCCCTTTTTTCAACATCCAGACATCAAAGCCGATATAGCGCCAACCGGCGCTTTGCGGCGTAATATGCTGGATCTGTCCCTCTTTTCGCGATTTAGCCAGTAACGACATGGCGCTCTCCTTCGCCGATTAACCTAACGTCGGCATGCTGAATTCAGATACGGTCTGCTGCCCTGCCGGCCAGCGTACGGTGGCGGTCTTCATACGCGTGTAGAAGCGCACGCCGTCCGGCCCGTGGACGTTCAACGCGCCAAACACCGAGCGCTTCCAGCCGCCGAAGCTGTGGAACGCCATCGGCACCGGGACCGGCACGTTCACCCCGACCATCCCCGCCTGCACGTCGTGGACGAATTCACGCGCGGTGTGGCCGTTGCTGGTGAAAACGGCGCTGCCGTTGCCAAACTCATGGCTGTTGACCAGCTCAAGGGCGCTGTCATAGTCCGCCGCGCGCACAATCCCCAGCACCGGGCCAAAGATCTCTTCACGCCAGATGGTCATCTCCGGGGTGACGTGATCGAACAGGGTGCCGCCGACATAGTAGCCCGTGTCGTAACCCGGCACGCGCAGTTTGCGGCCATCGACCACCAGTTTTGCCCCTTCGCTTTCGCCTTTATCAATATAGCCGAGCACTTTTTTCTGGTGGGTATCAGACACCACCGGTCCCATCTCGTTCTCTTCCTGGCCACGCATGCAGCCCGGGCCTACTTTCAGCGCTTCCACCAGCGGCTTCAGGCGGGCGATCAGTTTGTCGGCGGTTTCATCTCCCACCGCCACCACCACCGGCAGCGCCATGCAGCGCTCGCCTGCGGAGCCAAAAGCGCCGCCCATAATGGCGTTAACGGTGGCGTCGAGATCGGCATCCGGCATCACAATCGCGTGGTTTTTGGCGGCGCCGAAGGCCTGCACGCGCTTGCCGTGGGCGCTGGCGGTCTTATAGATATACTCCGCCACGCCGGAGGAGCCGACGAAGCTCACCGCCGCAATACGCGGGTCAGTGTACAGCTGCTCAGCAGCTTCATTGCTGCAGTGCACGACGTTAAACACGCCGTCCGGCAGACCGGCCTCTTTCAGCAGCTCTGCCAGACGCACAGCGGCCGTCGGCGCCAGCGCGGGCGGCTTGAGGACGAAACTGTTGCCGCAGGCCAGCGCCAGCGGGAACATCCACATCGGCACCATCGCCGGGAAGTTGAACGGGGTGATCCCTGCCACCACGCCCAGGGGCTGCATCAACGAGTAGCTGTCGACGCCGGTGCCGACGTCAGAGGAGTATTCGCCTTTAATCAGGTGCGGGATCCCGCAGGCGAATTCGACCACTTCCATACCGCGGGTCAGCTCGCCCAGCGCATCCGACCACACCTTACCGTGCTCGCTGACGATGATCCCCGCCAGCTCTTCCACGTGCTGCTCCAGCAACATTTTGAAGTTGAACAGCACGCGGGCGCGGCGCAGCGGCGTGGTACGGGACCAGCTGTCAAACGCATCGCGAGCAACCTGAATCGCCTCGGAGACTTCCTGCGCGGTTGACACCGTGACTTCGCGCACCGCTTTGCCCGTCGCCGGGTCGTACACCGGCATCGTTTCGTTGCTGCTGCTAATAACGGTTTTCCCGCCAATAAAGTTTCCTGTGATCGTCATGTTCTCGCCTCATAGTGAAGGGGGCCAGCGCACACCGGCCCGTCGCTGATTCTGCTGTGCTATAACCGTAGTAAAATGAAATTTATATTTCAACATTGTTGTGAAATGAAATTTCATTTTGGTGATAACAGTCGCATTTTGCACTAACCGGTCGCCTGTGCGCTTCCCGCATCGCGCCTCGTTGCCCTCGACGCCAGGCTTCCCGCCGCTGTCGCGCCGGTAGTCGGTGCCGGTGATATTTTGCGAGACAGCTCAAACATTCATCATTTCCATTCTTGCTAATTTTGGAATAAACGTTTTGACTGTTAGCCAATTGAACGAACCTACCCCCTCTTCCGTCAGGAGTGTCCTATGGCCATCGCAATGCAACGTTTTTGTATTAACCGCAAAATCGCGCCAGCGCTCAGCATTGAAGCGTTTTTCCGTCTGGTGAACCGTCTGGGCCTGAATAAGGTCGAGCTGCGCAACGATTTACCCAGTGGAAAAGTGACCGACGATCTGAGCCATCAGCAGGTGCGCGAGCTGGCGGTGCGCTACCACATCGAGATCCTGACGATTAACGCGGTCTACCCCTTTAACCGTCGTAGCGAAGAGGTGCGGCAGTTGACCGAATCGCTGCTGAAAGAGGCCCAGGCCATCGGCGCCAAATCGCTGGTGCTCTGTCCGCTCAACGACGGCAGCGAGGTGCCGGCCAGCGAAACCCTGGGCGCCCTGCGCGACCTGGCGCCGCTGTTCGCCTTCTATGGCATCCACGGCCTGGTGGAGCCGCTGGGCTTCCCGCAAAGCTCGCTGCGTTCTGCGCACCAGGCGCAGACGCTGATCCACGACGCCCGCGTGCCGTTTAAGCTGCTGATCGATACCTTCCATCACCATCTTTACCCGCAGGCGGCGGACGAGTTCAGCCAGGTGGAGGTGGCGGATATCGGGCTGGTGCACCTTTCAGGAGTTGACGATAGCCGTCCGCGCGAGCAGCTCACCGATGCCGAGCGCATCATGCTAACCCCGAAGGATCGTCTCGGCACCTGCGAGCAGGTTAAAGCGCTGGAAGCCCGCGGCTATCAGGGGGTGTACGCTTTTGAGCCCTTCGCCCCCGAGCTGGCGCAATGGAGCGAAGCGGATATCGAGCGCGAAATTGAGCAGAGCATCGCGCTCATCCAGCGCCACTGCGCCTGAGACCCTCACGGTACAGCGTGCGCGGCGCGTGACGATTTTCCCAACGCCGGACGACGAGGTTGCCTATAATCGTCGCAGGATAAATGGAGGAATCGACCATGAGCTCACCCCTGTTGATTGCGCGCACGCTGGATAACGCGCTCTATTTACTGCCCGCGATGGCCAACCGCCATGGGCTTATCACCGGTGCGACCGGCACCGGTAAAACCGTCACCCTGCAGAAACTGGCTGAGTCGTTCTCGGAGATTGGCGTGCCGGTATTTATGGCCGACGTCAAGGGCGACCTGACCGGCATTGCCGCCGCGGGGCAGAGCTCAGAGAAACTGCAGGCGCGGCTGGAGAAGATCGGCGTCAGCGACTGGGAGCCGCACGCCAACCCGGTGGTGCTCTGGGATATCTTTGGCGAGAAGGGCCACCCGGTGCGGGCGACGGTCTCCGATCTCGGCCCCCTGCTGCTGGCGCGCCTGCTCAATCTCAACGAGGTGCAGAGCGGCGTACTGAACATTATTTTCCGCATCGCGGACGACCGCGGCCTGCTGCTGCTCGACTTCAAAGACCTCCGCGCCATCACCCAGTTTATCGGCGATAACGCCAAGTCTTTCCAGAACCAGTACGGCAATATTAACAGCGCCTCGATCGGCGCCATCCAGCGCGGGCTGTTGACCCTGGAGCAACAGGGCGCCGAGCACTTCTTCGGCGAGCCGATGCTGGATATTGCCGACTGGATGCGCGTCGATGCCAGCGGTAAAGGGGTGATCAATATCCTTAGCGCCGAAAAGCTCTACCAGATGCCGAAGCTGTACGCCGCCAGCCTGCTGTGGATGCTCTCCGAGCTCTACGAGCGCCTGCCGGAAGCCGGCGACCTCGATAAACCGAAGCTGGTGTTCTTCTTCGATGAGGCGCATCTGCTGTTCAACGACGCGCCGCAGGTGCTGCTGGATAAAATTGAACAGGTGATCCGCCTTATCCGCTCCAAGGGCGTCGGCGTCTACTTTGTCTCGCAGAACCCGGCGGATATTCCCGACGCAGTGCTCGGCCAGCTGGGCAACCGCGTGCAGCATGCCCTGCGCGCCTTTACGCCGAAGGACCAGAAGGCGGTGAAAACCGCCGCCCAGACCATGCGCGCCAACCCGGCCTTCAGTACCGAGCAGGCGATCCAGGAGCTGGGCACCGGCGAGGCGCTGATCTCCTTCCTCGATGAGAAAGGCAGCCCGTCGGTGGTCGAGCGGGCGATGGTTATCGCCCCCTGCTCGCGAATGGGGCCGGTCAGCGATGACGAGCGCAATGGTCTGCTGAACCACTCGCCGCTGTACGGTAAGTATGAGGAGGAGGTGGACCGCGAGTCGGCTTTCGAAATGCTGCAGCAAGGGGTGCAGGTCGCCACCGGGCAGCAGTCGGCTCCGCCGGCGAAGGGCCAGCAGAACGGCGATGACGACGGGCTGCTTGGCGGCCTGAAAGATATCCTGTTCGGCAGCACCGGCCCGCGAGGCGGTAAACGCGACGGTATCGTGCAGACCGCAGCGAAAAGCGCGGTTCGCCAGGTCACCAATCAGATCGTCCGCGGCATGCTGGGCAGCCTGCTGGGCGGACGCAAGCGCTAAAAAAAAGCCCCCTCATCGCTGAGGGGGCTTACGTTTCAGGCTTACCCGCTAGGCCTTGCGCATCATCAGCCAGAGGCTTATCAGGAAGAAGCTGGCGCTCGGCAACAGCGCGCCGATGATCGGCGGTATGCCATAGACCAGGGTCAGCGGGCCGAAAATCTGGTCGAGGACATAGAAGATAAAGCCGAAGCTAATCCCCGTCACCACCCGGACGCCCATCGGCACGCTACGCAGCGGGCCAAAGATAAACGACAGCGCCATCAGCATCATCACCGCCACCGAAAGCGGCTGGAAGATTTTGCTCCACATATTGAGCTGGTAGCGTCCCGGATCCTGGCCGCTGGACTTCAGGTATTTCACATAGTTGTGCAGCCCGCTGATCGACAGCGCATCCGGATCCAGGGCAACCACGCCCAGTTTGTCCGGCGTCAGGTTGGTTTTCCAGGTGCCGCTCACCATCTGCGACCCGGTCACCTGCTTTGGATCGGTCAGGTCGGATTCATCCACCTGCGACAGACGCCACACTTTATTTTCGCTATCGAATTTTGCCGAAGCGGCATAGCGCACCGACTGTAAACGACGCTCCGGGTTGAAGGCATAGATGCTGACGCCCCCCAGCTCATCGTTGCCTTTCACCCGTTCGATATAGACAAAGTTGTGGCCATCTTTCGCCCACAGCCCCTGCTGGGTTGAGAGCAGCGAGCCGCCGTACATCTGCTGGGCACGGTAGTTGCGCGCCATCTGTTCGCCCTGCGGCGCCACCCACTCGCCGATGGCCATGGTCAGCAGCACCAGCGGGATCGCGGTTTTCATTACCGCCAGCGCTACCTGCAGCCGGGTGAAACCGGATGCCTGCATCACCACCAGTTCGCTGCGCTGGGCCAGCATCCCCAGCCCCAGCAGCGCGCCAAGCAGCGCCGCCATTGGGAAGAAGATCTGGATGTCCTTCGGCACGCTGAGGATGGTGTAGAGACCAGCGCCCAGCGCATCGTAGCTGCCCTGCCCGGACTTTTTCAGCTGATCGACAAACTTGATAATGCCGGAGAGCGACACCAGCATGAACAGGGTCATCATGATGGTGTTGAAAATCGTCTTACCGATATAACGGTCAAGTACGCCAAACGCCTGCATCAGGCCGCTCCTTTATTAAAACGGGCGCGGAAGCGGCGCATCGGCACCGTGTCCCACAGGTTTAACAGCACCGCCAGCGCAAAATAGAGCAGGTTAATCGCCCACATCCAGATAGCCGGGTCCATTTTGCCTTTGCCGCCGTTCGACTTAATCGACGTTTGCAGCAGGAAGAACACCAGGTAAAGCAGCATCGCCGGCAGCATCGACAGCACGCGGCCCTGACGCGGGTTCACCACGCTGAGCGGCACCACCATCAGCGCCATAATGAAGACGGTCGCCACCAGCGTGAAGCGCCAGTGCAGTTCGGCGCGCGCGCGGTCGGTGTGGGTTTTCCACAAGGTGCGCATATCCATCTGTTCGGTGTCGTCCGGATCGGCGCTCACCGCCTGGTGGCCGATAATAGCCTGATAGTTATTGAAGTCGGTAATGCGGAAGTCGCGCAGCATCGCGGTGCCTTCAAAGCGGGTGCCCTTGTTGAGGGTCACCACCTGCGAGCCGTCTTTCTGCTGCGACAGCTCGCCGGAATCCGCCACCACCACCGAGGGGCGCGCATTGCCTTTCGGACGCAGCTGGGCAAGGAAGACGTCATGGAAGCGGTTGCCGTTGACGCTTTCGATAAACATCACCGCGTTACCATCGCTGGCCTGCTGGAACTGGCCCTGGGCCAGCGCCGCCATACCGGGATTAGCTTTAGCTTCGGCCAGCACTTCGTCCTGATGGCGCGACGACCACGGCCCCGCCCACATAACGTTCACCGCCGCCACCGCGCCGGTGAACAGCGCGAGGATCATCGCCGCCTTGATCAGCACGGCTTTGCTCAGGCCGCAGGCGTGCATCACCGTAATTTCACTTTCGGTGTACAACTTGCCGAGGGTCATCAGCAGGCCAAGGAACAGACTTAACGGCAGGATAAGCTGCGCCATCTCCGGGATGCCGAGCCCCAACAGCGAGAGCACCAGATTGGTTGGGATATCGCCATCCACCGCGGCGCCGAGGATCCTGACTAATTTCTGACAAAAGAAAATCAGTAACAGGATGAATAGGATCGCCAACTGGCTTTTCAGCGTCTCACGAACCAGATATCTTATGATTATCACTATAAATACGCCCGTAAAAACCCGTTTTAGTGCAGGAAAATTGCTTGTTTCATGGCTTAAACGTCATTTATTCTCTTTGGTCGTCGAAAACGTCGCTAAGATTAAATGACTCATCGGTTCTGCATGTCAGGATCTTTTCTGACGAACCCAGGCCTTAATAACGTTAAGATTAACACGAAGTCACCGCAACAGCGGATATGAGTTACGAAAGCTTGCAATTATATACTCAATGGATTTCGAGTTGTAAGAAGGCAGCAGGGCTGTGGCCCCTGGCGCGCACAATGTGCCACGTCAGGGTAAGCAGGCGCAGCCGGCGCATCTGCAACTTGAAAGGCGACGAGTATAGCCGTAGCCACCACTGTTGTCTTTAAGATTCAGGAGCATAGTGCATGGAGTTCAGTGTAAAAAGCGGTAGCCCGGAGAAGCAGCGGAGCGCCTGTATCGTGGTCGGCGTCTTTGAACCACGTCGCCTCTCCCCCATCGCCGAACAACTCGATAAAATCAGCGACGGCTACATCAGCGCCCTGCTGCGTCGCGGCGAGCTGGAAGGCAAACCTGGCCAGACGTTATTGCTGCACCATGTGCCAAACATTCTGTCTGAGCGCATTCTGCTGATTGGCTGCGGCAAAGAGCGCGAGCTGGATGAGCGTCAGTATAAGCAGGTCATCCAGAAAACCATCAATACCCTGAATGATACCGGCTCAATGGAAGCCGTCTGCTTCCTGACCGAGCTGCACGTCAAAGGCCGTAACAACTACTGGAAAGTTCGCCAGGCGGTTGAAACCGCCAAAGAGACGCTGTACAGCTTCGACCAGCTGAAGACCAACAAAAGCGAGCCGCGTCGCCCGCTGCGTAAAATGGTCTTTAACGTGCCGACCCGTCGCGAGCTGACCAGCGGCGAACGCGCCATTCAGCATGGCCTGGCGATTGCCGCCGGCATCAAAGCGGCGAAAGATCTTGGCAATATGCCGCCGAACATCTGTAACGCCGCCTATCTGGCTTCCCAGGCGCGTCAGCTGGCCGATACCTACAGCAAAAACGTCATCACCCGGGTGATCGGCGAACAGCAGATGCGCGAGCTGGGGATGAACGCCTACCTCGCCGTCGGCAATGGGTCGCAGAACGAGTCGCTGATGTCGGTCATCGAATATAAAGGCAACCCGGCTGAGGACGCGCGCCCTATCGTGCTGGTCGGTAAAGGCCTGACCTTCGACTCCGGCGGTATCTCCATCAAGCCTGCCGAAGGCATGGACGAAATGAAGTACGACATGTGCGGCGCGGCGGCGGTGTACGGCGTGATGCGGATGGTTGCCGAACTGCAGCTGCCGCTGAACGTCATCGGCGTGCTGGCGGGCTGTGAAAACATGCCTGGCGGCCGCGCCTATCGTCCGGGTGACGTCCTGACCACTATGTCCGGCCAGACGGTGGAAGTGCTGAACACCGACGCCGAAGGCCGCCTGGTGCTGTGCGACGTTCTGACCTACGTTGAGCGCTTCGAGCCGGAAGCGGTTATCGACGTGGCGACGCTGACCGGGGCCTGCGTGATTGCCCTCGGCCATCACATCACCGGCCTGATGTCGAACCATAACCCGCTGGCCCATGAGCTGATCGGCGCCTCCGAACTGGCGGGCGACCGCGCATGGCGTTTGCCGCTGGCCGACGAGTTCCAGGATCAGCTGGAGTCCAATTTTGCCGATATGGCGAACATTGGCGGCCGTCCTGGCGGCGCGATCACCGCCGGCTGTTTCCTGTCGCGCTTCACCCGCAAGTACAACTGGGCGCACCTCGACATCGCCGGTACTGCCTGGCGTTCCGGTAAGGCCAAAGGCGCGACCGGTCGTCCGGTGGCGCTGCTGTCGCAATTCCTGCTCAATCGTGCGGGTTTTAACGGCGAAGAGTGATGTGACATGCCGGGTGGCGGCGATGCCTTACCCGGCCTACAAACGGCAGCACACTGTAGGCCGGGTAAGCGTAGCGCCGCCCGGCTTTGCATTTAAATCCACAACAAGAAGCCCCATATATGAAAAACGCAACGTTCTATCTTCTGGACAATGACGCCACCGTCGACGGCCTGAGCGCCGTCGAGCAGCTGGTGTGTGACATTGCCGCAGAACGTTGGCGCAACGGCAAGCGCGTCCTGATCGCCTGCGAAGATGAACAGCAGGCGATTCGCCTCGACGAGGCGCTGTGGTCGCGGCCGCCGGAGAGCTTTGTGCCGCATAATCTGGCGGGCGAAGGCCCGAGAGGCGGCGCGCCGGTAGAGATTGCCTGGCCGCAAAAGCGCAACAGCAGCCCGCGGGATATTCTTATCAGCCTGCGGCTAAACTTTGCAGATTTTGCCACCGCTTTCACAGAAGTGATAGACTTTGTCCCTTACGAAGACAATCTGAAACAACTGGCGCGCGAACGCTATAAGGCGTACCGCATGGCTGGTTTCAACCTGAACACGGCAACCTGGAAATAATGGAAAAGACATACAACCCACAAGATATCGAACAGCCGCTTTACGAGCACTGGGAAAAGCAGGGCTATTTCAAACCGAATGGTGATGAAAGCCAGGAGAGCTTCTGCATCATGATCCCGCCGCCGAACGTCACCGGCAGTTTGCATATGGGTCATGCCTTCCAGCAAACCATCATGGATACCATGATTCGCTACCAGCGCATGCAGGGCAAAAACACCCTGTGGCAGGCCGGTACCGACCACGCAGGTATCGCTACCCAGATGGTGGTTGAGCGTAAGATTGCCGCTGAAGAAGGGAAAACCCGCCACGACTACGGCCGCGATGCCTTTATCGACAAAATCTGGCAGTGGAAAGCGGAATCCGGCGGCACTATTACCCGTCAGATGCGCCGTCTCGGCAACTCCGTGGACTGGGAGCGCGAGCGCTTCACCATGGACGAGGGGCTTTCCAATGCCGTGAAAGAAGTCTTTGTTCGCCTGTACAAAGAAGACCTGATCTACCGCGGCAAACGCCTGGTTAACTGGGACCCGAAACTGCGCACCGCCATTTCCGACCTCGAAGTGGAAAACCGCGAATCGAAAGGTTCCATGTGGCACATCCGCTACCCGCTGGCCGATGGCGCGAAAACCGCTGACGGTAAAGATTACCTGGTGGTCGCCACCACCCGTCCGGAAACCCTGCTGGGCGATACCGGCGTGGCCGTTAACCCGGAAGATCCGCGCTACAAAGATCTGATTGGCAAATTCGTGGTGCTGCCGCTGGTTAACCGCCGCATCCCGATCGTGGGCGACGAACACGCCGACATGGAAAAAGGCACCGGCTGCGTGAAGATCACCCCGGCGCACGACTTTAACGACTACGAAGTGGGTCGTCGTCACCAGCTGCCGATGATCAACATCCTTACCTTTGACGGCGACATCCGCGAAAGCGCGGAAGTCTACGACACCAAAGGCAATGAATCCGACGTCTACTCCAGCGAGATCCCGGCGGAGTTCCAGAAACTGGAACGCTTCGCGGCGTGTAAAGCCGTTGTTGCGGCGGTTGACGCCCTCGGCCTGCTGGAAGAGATCAAACCGCACGACCTGACCGTCCCTTACGGCGATCGCGGCGGCGTGGTGATCGAGCCGATGCTGACCGACCAGTGGTACGTGCGCGCGGACGTGCTGGCCAAGCCAGCAGTCGAAGCCGTTGAAAACGGCGACATCCAGTTCGTACCGAAGCAGTACGAAAACATGTACTTCTCCTGGATGCGCGATATTCAGGACTGGTGTATCTCCCGTCAGCTGTGGTGGGGTCACCGCATCCCGGCATGGTATGACAACGACGGCAACGTCTACGTAGGCCGTAGCGAAGACGAAGTGCGTCAGGAAAACAACCTGAGCGCCGACGTTGCCCTGCGTCAGGATGAAGACGTTCTCGATACCTGGTTCTCCTCCGCGCTGTGGACCTTCTCCACCCTCGGCTGGCCGGAAAACACCGACGCCCTGCGTCAGTTCCACCCGACCAGCGTGATGGTGTCCGGCTTCGACATTATCTTCTTCTGGATCGCCCGCATGATCATGATGACCATGCACTTCATCAAAGATGAAAACGGTAAACCGCAGGTTCCGTTTAAGACCGTCTACATGACCGGTCTGATCCGCGATGACGAAGGCCAGAAGATGTCCAAGTCCAAGGGTAACGTCATTGACCCGCTGGATATGGTTGACGGCATCACCCTGCCGGAGCTGCTGGAAAAACGTACCGGCAACATGATGCAGCCGCAGCTGGCGGATAAAATCCGCAAGCGTACCGAGAAACAGTTCCCGAACGGCATCGAGCCGCACGGCACCGACGCCCTGCGCTTCACCCTGGCGGCGCTGGCCTCTACCGGCCGCGACATCAACTGGGATATGAAGCGTCTGGAAGGTTACCGTAACTTCTGTAACAAGCTGTGGAACGCCAGCCGCTTTGTGCTTATGAACACCGAAGATCAGGATTGCGGCTTCAACGGCGGCGAGATGGTGCTCTCCCTGGCCGACCGCTGGATCCTTGCGGAATTCAACCACACCGTCAAAGCGTATCGCGAAGCGCTGGATAACTTCCGCTTCGATATCGCCGCCGGCATCCTGTACGAGTTCACCTGGAACCAGTTCTGCGACTGGTACCTGGAGCTGACCAAGCCGGTCATGAACGGCGGCAGCGAAGCGGAGCTGCGCGGCACTCGCCATACGCTGGTGACCGTGCTGGAAGGTCTGCTGCGCCTGGCGCATCCGATCATTCCGTTCATCACCGAGACCATCTGGCAGCGCGTGAAGGTCATCTGCGGGATCACCGCCGACACCATCATGCTGCAGCCGTTCCCGCAGTACGATGCCTCTCAGGTGGACGACGCGGCGCTGGCCGACACCGAATGGCTGAAGCAGGCGATCGTCGCCGTGCGTAACATCCGTGCGGAAATGAACATCGCTCCGGGCAAACCGCTGGAACTGCTGCTGCGCGGCTGCAGCAAAGAGGCCGAGCGTCGCGTGAACGACAACCGCAGCTTCCTGCTGAACCTGGCGCGTCTGGAAAGCATTACCGTGCTGCCTGCCGATGATAAAGGTCCGGTCTCGGTGACCAAGATTGTCGACGGCGCCGAGCTGCTGATCCCGATGGCGGGCCTCATCAATAAAGAAGATGAGCTGGCGCGTCTGGCGAAAGAAGTGGCCAAAATCGAAGGTGAAATTGGCCGCATCGAGAGCAAGCTGGCCAACGAAGGCTTTGTCGCCCGCGCGCCGGAAGCAGTGATCGCTAAAGAGCGCGAGAAGCTGGAAGGCTACGCGGAAGCGAAAGCGAAGCTGATTGAGCAGCAGGCGGTGATCGCCGCGCTGTGATCCTCCCGCCCCTTGCCACCCGGCAAGGGGCGTTTTTTATGAAACATCCTCGCTTGCGCTTTCCCCTGTCGCGATGTTATTAACATCATCATTCGTCTTTTTTGGGTAATGAGTCATTGTATGAATACGAGCGTCCCCGCGGCGACGTTGCTGCGTCGCATTACGGCGGCAGACAATGCCGCCATCGCCAGGGTCATCCGCCAGGTCTCGGCTGAATATGGCCTGACCGCTGATAAAGGCTATACGGTCGCCGACCCGAATCTCGATGAGCTGTATGAGCTGTACAGCCAGCCGGGCTCCGCCTACTGGGTGGTGGAGCAAGAGGGGGAAGTGGTTGGCGGCGGCGGCGTCGCGCCGCTCGCCTGCAGCGAGCCGGATATCTGCGAGCTGCAGAAAATGTATTTTATGACCAGCGCCCGCGGCCAGGGGCTGGCGAAGAAGCTGGCGCTGCTGGCGCTGGACTACGCCCGCGAACAAGGGTTTAAGCGCTGCTATCTGGAAACCACCGCCTTCCTGACGGAGGCGATCGGCTTATATGAACATCTTGGCTTCGAGCACATTGACGGGCCGCTGGGCTGCACCGGCCACGTGGACTGCGAAGTACGGATGCTGAAAACGCTGTAGCGCCTCGATATCGCAGGCGTCCCCGGTAGCGCTACGCTTACCGGGGCTACAGTTCGGTAGCCCGGCTAAGCGCAGCGCGAGCCGGGGTATGTCCCGGATGGCACCGCTGGCACCTTACCCGTGCTCGCGGTGCCGTTTTTTTGTCGGGTGGCGGCTAACGCCTTACCCGACCTACGGCCCGTACCATTGCGAGCTGAAGCTCTCAACGCTATCTCTCCCCATGGCTACTGAAACTGCCGGTGTTAGCGACTACCGGGGCTACAGGGCCCGAATACCGTGGGTTACGCCGCTACCGGCACACCGCTGTGAAAGCGGAACTCGGCCTCGGGACGGAGGATCAGCGCCGCTTCCGCCTCGCCGAGCTGGCGCACCCGCTCGCTGATATCTTCGCCGGCAATCTTCTGCGCCAGATCCAGATAGTCCTGATAGTGACGCGCCTCGGAGCGCAGCAGCGACAGGTAGAACTTCTGCAGATCGTCGTCCAGCCACGGCGCCAGGGCGGCAAAGCGTTCGCAAGAGCGGGCCTCGATATAGGCGCCGCAGATCAGCTTATCGATCAGCATCACCGGCTCATGCGAGCGCACTTCGCGCCGCAGGCCGCGGGCATAGTTGCTGGCGGTGATTTTGACGTAGGGGATATCGCGCGCCAGCATCATCTCCCGCACCTGCCAGAAGTGATGCAGTTCCTCTTTAATCAACAAAATCATGCTGTCCAGCAGCTGGCGGCCCCACGGGTCGTCGGTCTGCGGCATGGCGCTTTTGTTGATCCGTTTATGCAGAGCGACAAAATCCGGCTCCGGCCCCCGGCGGTAGGTGAAGTCTTCGTACGGCTTCAGGCAGGCCAACAGTTCGTCGGCGTCAGCTTTATCCGCGACGTAGCGACGCACCAGCAGCATGGCGTTCTGCGCCGCTTTCAGCTCGCACATCATATGGTCGGTCAGCAGCAGCGCCAGGTTTTCCGGCTTGCGGGCTTCGTCAATCCACGCCTGCGGCGTCGGGCAGTGCAGGAAGCTGATAATCGGGGAAAGAATCTGCGGGTAATCCATGAAAGTTCCTTGCTATACGGCGGCAGGCGCCGCCGTATCCATCTACGACATTTGCGACTTAGTGGCGAACACCATCGTCGTCTTCATCGACATACTCTTCGTCATCGTCGTCGCCGTCTTCACCGTTCGGGTCCTCATAATAGGTGCCCCAACCGTCATACTCGACGTCATATTTTTCTGCCAGCGTCATCAGCTGTTCCACCTGGGCATCGATCAGGTCTGCGTTCAGCGCGCATTCGCTCAGAATATCGCAGCAGATGACCATGTCACCCTCTTCCACTTCCAGCTCTTCGGGCTCGGTCACTTCGTAGCCCAGCTTGAACGCTTCCACCGCCACTTTCTCCAGGGTTTCGAAATCGTCTGCAGAGAGGTGATGCTCAATCGTGTACAGTGCGTCCGGATCGCTGCCATCTTCCAGCAGCTCTTCGATAATCAGACGCGTCTCTTCACGCTGTTCTTCCAGGTGTTCCGGGTTTGCCATGGCTCGTTCCTCATAATGTGCGGCAGTTATCTCTATTGTCACATACCGCCGTCATTGCCTCCACTTCTCAGTGAAAGATTTCGATCACAGACTTGCAAATGAATATTCATACATATAAATTGAATTTTAATTCAATTAGTGGCCTATGCCAGGTGAGGGAACCATGTCTGCGTTTTACCAGAAGCATTTTTTAAAGTTACTCGATTTTACGCCTGCAGAAATCACCGCCCTGCTCGAGCTGGCGGCAAAGCTGAAAGCCGATAAGAAAAACGGTATCGAAGTCCAGAAACTGGCAGGGAAAAACATCGCGCTCATCTTCGAAAAAGACTCAACCCGTACACGATGCTCTTTCGAAGTTGCCGCATACGATCAGGGTGCCCGCGTGACCTATCTGGGGCCCAGCGGCAGCCAGATTGGCCATAAAGAGTCGATCAAGGACACCGCCCGCGTGCTCGGACGGATGTACGACGGCATTCAGTACCGCGGCCACGGCCAGGAAGTGGTAGAGACCCTGGCGCAATACGCCGGCGTGCCGGTGTGGAACGGCCTCACCAACGAGTTCCACCCCACCCAGCTGCTGGCGGACCTGCTGACCATGAAAGAGCATCTGCCGGGCAAAGCCTTTAACCAGATGACGCTGGTCTACGCCGGCGACGCGCGCAACAACATGGGCAATTCGATGCTGGAAGCCGCCGCGTTGACCGGTCTGGATCTGCGCCTGGTGGCGCCATCGGCCTGCTGGCCGGAGGCCGCGCTGGTGGAGACCTGCACCGCGCTGGCCAAACAGCAGGGCGGCAACATCACCCTGACGGAAGATATCGCCGCAGGGGTGAAAGGCGCCGATTTTATCTATACCGACGTCTGGGTCTCAATGGGCGAGGCGAAGGAAAAATGGGCCGAACGTATCGCCCTGCTGCGCGACTATCAGGTTAACAGCGCGATGCTGGCGCTGACCGGCAACCCGCAGGTCAAGTTCCTCCACTGCCTGCCGGCGTTCCACGACGACCAGACCACGCTGGGCAAACAGATGGCTGCCGATTACGGCCTGCACGGCGGCATGGAGGTGACTGATGAGGTGTTTGAGTCGGCGGCGAGCGTGGTCTTCGACCAGGCGGAAAACCGGATGCACACCATCAAAGCGGTGATGGTGGCGACGCTTTCACGCTGAAATCAGAAACTAAACGTGTAACGCTCGGCGACGATATACTGTTCTCCATAATGAATAGGCTGATGCTGGCTATCCAGAATTAGCGTTTTCATCAGGAATAACGGTTCGCCGGGCGGTTGCTTCAGCAGCGGTGCGCTGTCAGAATCCGCACGCACCATTTCTACTGTCGTTTCACCCGCATAGGTAGGCACGATCGCGTATTTTTCACGCAATAGCTGATACAGCGACCCGCTAAGATCCTCCTGCTGTAAAAAACCTAATCGTTTCAGAGAGTAGTAATTATTCTCTAACATTAACGGCGCATCGCCAGCGATCCTAAGGCGTTGGATATAAAGCACGGAATCATCGCTCTCAAGCTCAAGAAGCTGACGCGCATTACGATAGTCCTGCAGAATCTCACGACGAGTCACTACGCTATGGGTTGGTAGATGGTTAGCATCGCATGCGGCAGTAAAGCTAAGTAAGTGAACAACTTTACGCTCAATTTTAGGCAGACAGACAAAAGTCCCCTTCCCCTGCTTTTTTACCAAATAGCCTTCTGCTACCAGCTCTTTCACTGCGTTGCGCACTGTAATACGGCTGATATTGTAGAGTTCGCTGAGCTCAATCTCGGTGGGGATTTTCTCTCCTTCAGCGAGTTTCCCGGAAGAAATATCGCTGAGGATTTTATCTTTAAGCTGCCTGTATAACGGTACGGACGTATTCTGTTGCAGTCCAAAATTCGACATAAAAGAGGTACCAGCACGGCCATTAATGCGAAGCAGGATTATAATCGAAGCGCGCACATCAAACTACGATGGCGCGCATATCCTTCAGACCCAGGCCGAAATCGCAGCAAAAGCAGCGCTAACTATCCACAGCACCGGAAACAGCGGCGCAATGGCTTTTAACCACTGACCAAACCCAATGCGCGCAATAGACAACCCAGCCAGCAATACACCGCCGGTAGGAGAGACCAGGTTCGTCAGGCCATTGCCAAATTGATAAGCCATCACCATCGCCTCTTTATTGATACCAACCAAATCGCCTAACGGCGCCAGCACGGGCATAGTGAGCGCGGCCTCGCCCGAAGATGAGGGCACAAAAAAGGTGATGACGTTATGCCCTAATAGCATCAGAGTGGTAAACGCATACTGCGGCAACCCTTCCAGCATTTCAGACAAACCAAATAGCAACGTATCGATAATTCGTCCGTTCTCCGCCACCACCAGAATACCGCGCGCAAGACCTATGACTACGGCGGCGTAGACAAACTCTTTGCACCCTTCGACAAAGCTGTCTGCCATCCCGCTAATGCCCATGCGCCCGACGATCCCGGAAAACAGCCCCAGAGCCAGGAACACAGAGCCGATCTCAACCATGTACCAGCCACGCGTGATTAACCCCCATGAGATGACGGCCAGCGCCAGCACAAAGGCGATGATAATTACCCGATCGGCGATGGAAAAATGGACCGACGTATCCTGTATCGACAAAAACTGCTCGCGGTTGCGACAATCATTTTCATATACCGGCGACTTTTGCGGAGTGCGTTTAACACGGTGCGCGTACCACATGGTGTAAGCAATCGCCAGTAGCGTGAAGACCAGCCATGCAATAGCACGTAGCCAAAGCTGCGGATTTCCCTGAATACCCGCTACGCCCTGGGCAATGAGTACAGAGAACGGATTGGTCATTGCGCCAACGTAGCCAATCTGGGTTCCCAGAAAAAGAATCAGGATCGCAGTCATTGAGTCATAACCCAGCGCGAACATCAGGGAGATAAAGATCGCATACAGGGGAATCACCTCCTCGCTCATACCAAAAGTCGCGCCTCCCAGGCTAAACAAGGTCATTGCGATAGGGATAACCAAAATTCCTTTACCTGCCAGGCGTTCAGCCAGCGCCACCAGACCCCGCTCAATTGCGCCAGTACGTAAAATAATGCCAAAAGCGCCACCAACAATGAGCACAAACGCCACTACGTCTGCGGCCTTGATAATCCCCTCCATCGGCGCGGCCAGTACGGCGGTAATACCCTGACGTAAATCGCCCTCGCTGCTGACTTTGTCCAGCAGATGATAAGACCCTGGGATCACTAATGTTTTAGTTTCACCGCCGGGTAAGGTCACTGAGTGATAATCAAAACTGCCGCTGGGAATACACCATGTCAGCAGCGCTACTAATATAATAATGAAGAAAATCAGAGCGTAGCAGTGTGGCATCGCCCACTTTATTTTTGCAATACGCATAATCCGCCTCGATAAGATGTTTATATTATTTTTGCCGTCTTTCGGCATTTTTAGAGTTACAGAAGGTCATGGGTAATACGGCCATCCACCAGGGTCAGTACAACGGTAGAAGTCCGTAACTCATCATTCGGGCAGCTCAACAAATTACGGTCAAAAACCGCGATATCCGCGCGTTTTCCCGGCTCAAGGCTACCGGTCATCTCTTCCATGCCGTGGTGTCGAGCACTATTCAGCGTCCATGCCGTTAAGAGCTGTTGTCGGGTCATTCCGCGTTCGCGGTACCAGCCATTCACGGGTGAACCATCAGGGAACTGACGACTGCAGGCGGCATACATCGAGTCAGGAACAGAAGGAATAAACAGGGGCAGATCGGTGCCAATAGTCACCGTCACGCCAGCCCCAAATAGTGCGGCATAATCGTAGAATTGCGCTTCGCGCTCTTCCCCATAGCGTTCGCGCATATAGGCTTCGGCTTCGCAGGGGTTAAGGAGCAGAATTTGTGCATAAACTTCGGCAAAAAGGCCGAGCTCAGCCATTCTGGGAATATCGTTTGGATGCGGACATTCCAGATCGCTCAGAGAATGTCTAACCACGCTCTGCGGGTGACGCTTACGGCATTCGGCAAAAATATCAATACAGCGGCGAATTGCGGCATCGCCCTCCGCATTCATACAGCAGTTGAATCCACGAGCATCAGCCAACAAAACCTGCTGGCGCAGGGCATTATAATCAACGGGTCGTTCATTGTTCGTGCCGGGACGATCGGCATAGGGGTAAATCATATCGCCGGTATGATCGGCAATAACGCCATCGACCATAAATTTAAAGCCATGAAACCGCAGCCATGGCGAATGAAAGCGGCGTCGGGCCTGTTCACCGAAAGGAAGATCGACAGGTGCAGATACGGGCTGAGAAACAATGCTCACTCTCAGCAATAGCGCATCCTCTTTTTCCAGTTCATCCCAGGCATTCATCAACTGCGGCGCATCGTTGAAACAAACGTCTTTTATTGCCGTGATTCCCTGCCCTGCAAGTCGGGCCATAAATGCCCGCATTTCTTTTTTTAACTGTGCGGTATCAGACAGCATCTCATCCAATAATGCGATTCTCGCCTCCGCGCTGCACTCTTCAGCGGTAAAGCCATAAAGCTCCACGGCGGCACGGTTCATCCAGCAATAGCTTTTGTCATCGTTAATGGCGACAACCGGTCTCTGCGGGAAAGCGTCATCCAATAGTCTGGCATCAGGCACCGCTCCCCAACGGGCAGCAGACCAGCCCCAGCCATAGAGGCTTTTCCCCTCAGGGAGAAGTTTTTCTGCATCCTGTAATAGTTCCAGGGCATGATTACTATCGCGGGCGGCATGGAGATCGACGCCACGCTGCATGCTCATATAGCCGGTAAAAAACGTGTGATTATCGCAAAATCCGGGACAAATCAGGCGATCGCCAAGTTCGATAAAGCGAGTTCTTTCACCTCTCCAGGTTTGAATATCTTCCCCATTCGCTATCATCGCCGCGATAGCGCCGTTTTTAATGACTACATATCCGCTAAATAGCTCATTTCTGGCAGCAGTAAAAATAGCATCAGAACGTAAAATCAAATCAGCAGCATCACTATGCATAATTCTTTCCTCACGGAAAAAGCGCAGGAATCCCCCTTTCCGCCCGGCTAGCGGACGGAAATCAGTACGGAAAAATGAGAGATGGCGTTATAGGTTAGTAGTGAGTCCCGTAGCCAAATGCCCCTTCTTTCAGGCAAATTTGTGCCGAGAAAGCTGCTGCTTTTTGCAGGCTATTGGTAATCGCTTCGCGCTTGTTACCCGTAGGTTGGGCCAGAAAATGGCAAATGAAAGCGGTAATAAAAGCATCACCTGCACCCATTGTATCGACGGGAGTGACGTAATCGGGCGCCTGCTGATACCAATCCTGCCCGTCAAATAAAATCGCGCCTTCATCTCCACGCGTCGCGCAGACAATGCGACTTCCGCTGGCCTGCGCTTGTTGCACAATTTCACGTGTTTGCGCCAGGCTGTAGTCGGCGCATGAGAAGAAGGCGAAGTCGACGTAACGGCACAGCGGCAGCGCCTGCTCCAGTACAAAGTCATCTGAAAAATCGAAAGAGACAGGAATGTTGAGCTCGCGTAACTGAGGTAAGTGCGTCTCCATGTAGCTATAACAGCCGCTATGGATCAGATCAAACTCACGCAGGTATTGCTCATGCTGAAAAATAAAATCCATCGAAGTTGTCTTGCGAATACCCCCGGCGTTCGAACCAAGAAATATCCGTTCTCCCTCTTCGATTTTCAGCTGTGCGCAGCCGTTCTCTCCTGCCACCTGCAGACAGTGTGGCCACTTGACGCCAACTTTATCCAGCACCTGCATAACGTGTTCCGCAGCGGCATCATTACCAAAAATCCCCAAATAGGCCGCATTGTGCCCCAGCATGGCCGCATAAGCGGCAAAGTTCAGCGCATTTCCACCGGGATACATAGTCTGAGTATGAACATATTTATCGACGACGTTATCGCCAATTCCAATCACATTCATCATAATTCCCCTTAGTATTCCACCAGCCCCATATAGCGGCGGGTATCCAATGGATGCTGGCGAATGTCGGCAAGCGCAGAACGATATTCACACATGATGCTGTAAAACAGTACCGGGTTGAAAAACTCCACGACTGACGGAGGAAGAACCCCGATGCCCAGTTCTTTAGCATCAACGACTTCCACTTTTTCTGCATACTTGGTGAGGAAGGCCAAAGCTCGCTCATCCATCGCCCGCGTACGGCCTTCGTTCATCAATAAAATAAACGGCGTCTCTTTATTCGTAACTTCAAAAGGTCCGTGGAAGTACTCCCCGGAGTGAATAGGTGCGGCATGTAGCCATTGCATTTCCATTAGTGAGCAGATAGCAAAACCATAAGCATGGCCATAAGAAGCTCCGCTGGAGAGGATATAGAAGAGCTTTTCATCTTGATATTTTTGGGCAAAACGCTGGCAGCGATCCGCAACCTGCTGACGGCCATGAGCAATGACGCCATTAATTTGGGTCATTCCCTGTTGGAAATCAGCGTAATTATTGAAACCTTCCACCTGCTGCAACGTATCAACGCACAGGTTGAGGATAATCGCCATCGGGTTATCGACCACATTGGTATCGTTACCCCAGGCATAGAGAATGTTGTGACTGGCGTATTCGATCAACTGTGCCTGAGCGTTGTGAGTCAGCGTAATAGTATGCGCTTGATGCTGTTGAGCAAGCTTAGCCGCAGCGACGGATTCCGGCGTGTTGCCCCCGTGCGAACAGACGATAACCAGCGAATTCTCCCCTAACGTTTTCGGCGTCGCGTAGACAAACTCATTGGCGGTATACATGCCGACATGAAGCTTCGTCGCCTCGCTATCCAGGAAGTACTTAGCCGGATACATATCCACTAATGACCCGCCGCAGGCAACAAGGAACACTTGGCGGATTCCGCCTTTGTCTTCTATCTCTTTAGCAACGGCATTAATTATTTCTTTAGTATTCATACAGTAAGAACTCCAGATCTCATTATTGATTGTTCAAATTAGCGGAAACAACATTAATACGTTATATAACGTATTAATGAGATCGCCATCAAAATTTGCACAATGCGCTCGGTATGAGCGTTTGGCTGAAGCAGCAAATGAGAGGGAATAAGAAGTAAAAAATCGGGAATAGCCAGGAAAAACAAAGAATAGCAATTGTCACAATATGACAATTGCTAGCTCTGGGTAAAAAAAGCTCGTCAACTAAACCATCAGCATCTTCACCACCGCTTTGCGCACCTTCGCCGGGGCGCCTACGGCGCACAGCGGTTTATGCACTTCGCCGGGATAAAACACCACAAAGTCCCCTTCGTTGAGGATCACCGTTTTCTCCTGCTGGCCTTCGGCAAGAAAAGCGATGTCTTTCTCCGCCAGCCAGTCGGTCTGCGGCTCTCCTGGCGGCAAGGTGCTGAAGGTCATCCCCTCGCTGCCGCGGAGCACAATCTGGATATCGAGATAGCGAGCATGGTACTCCGCGCGGCGCGCGGCCTGCGGCTCGGTGGTGTCTTCAGAAATCAGATAAAACAGGTTGTCGCCGTCGATATCGTGTTTACCCAGCGGCGTCGCCTCGCTGACCTGAGCGATAACCTGTTCGATAGCCTCGCGCAGCGCGGCAGGCAGCCATGGCTGCAGATGGTGGATATTGCCAATAATCATTGCTTACCTCAAATATAAAACAGCATTTCATTTTATCGTGTTATACCCCCATCGCGGCTGCCATACCAGTACAGTTTCACGCTTCTTTGCGCTGGCGCACTTTTCGACAGGCAAACGATTACCTGTTTGTGAATGAATCGCTTGATCGTCATAACGGTCTGCGTATAATGCCAGTCGTTTTGCCGGGAGGAAGCATGGCCAATTGCGTACGACATTCTGTCTTAGCGCGTCTCAATGCAGACGCTGGCCTGCCGTTTTTCTTTCCGTTGCTCATTGGATTCCCGAAGCCCCTTATTTAAGGGGCTTTTTTTTTGCCCAGGCGTCAGGAGATAAGCATGGCTAACCCGCTATATCAAAAACATATCATTTCCATAAACGATCTCAGCCGCGAAGACCTCGAACTGGTGCTGGCGACGGCGGCAAAGCTGAAAGCCAATCCACAACCCGAGCTGCTGAAGCATAAGGTTATCGCCAGCTGCTTCTTTGAAGCCTCGACCCGCACCCGCCTCTCTTTTGAAACCTCGATGCACCGCCTGGGCGCCAGCGTGGTCGGCTTTTCCGACAGCGCCAACACCTCACTGGGCAAAAAAGGGGAAACGCTGGCGGATACCATCTCCGTCATCAGCACCTACGTCGACGCCATCGTGATGCGTCATCCGCAGGAGGGCGCCGCGCGCCTGGCGACCGAATTCTCCGGCGGCGTGCCGGTACTGAACGCCGGCGACGGCGCTAACCAGCACCCGACCCAAACCCTGCTCGACCTGTTCACCATTCAGGAGACCCAGGGCCGCCTCGAAAACCTCAACGTGGCGATGGTCGGCGATCTGAAGTATGGCCGTACCGTCCACTCCCTGACCCAGGCGCTGGCCAAATTCAACGGCAACCGCTTCTACTTCATCGCCCCGGACGCGCTGGCCATGCCGCAGTACATCCTCGATATGCTCGATGAAAAAGGCATCGCCTGGAGCCTGCATAGCGCCATCGACGACGTGATGGCGGAAGTGGATATTCTGTACATGACCCGCGTGCAGAAAGAGCGTCTGGATCCGTCGGAATACGCCAACGTCAAAGCGCAATTCGTCCTGCGCGCCGCCGACCTCGAAGGGGCGCGCGCCAACATGAAGGTGCTGCATCCGCTGCCGCGCATTGACGAAATCACCACCGATGTCGATAAAACACCGCACGCCTGGTACTTCCAGCAGGCCGGTAACGGCATCTTCGCCCGCCAGGCGTTACTGGCACTGGTACTGAATAGCGAGCTGGCACTGTAAGGGGGAATGAGAGATGACACACGACAATAAACTGCAGGTAGAAGCGATCAAACGCGGCACCGTGATTGACCATATCCCGGCGCAGGTCGGCTTTAAGCTGCTCACCCTGTTCAAACTGACCGAAACCGACCAGCGCATCACCATCGGCCTGAACCTGCCCTCCGGCGAGATGGGCCGCAAGGATTTGATTAAAATCGAGAACACCTTCCTGACCGACGAGCAGGTTAACCAGCTGTCGCTGTACGCCCCGCAGGCGACGGTAAACCGCATTGATGATTACGAAGTGGTGGGCAAATCCCGCCCGAGCCTGCCGGATCGTATCGACAGCGTGCTGGTCTGTCCGAACAGCAACTGTATCAGCCACGCCGAACCGGTTTCTTCCAGTTTTGCAGTGAAAAAACGCGCTGATGACATCGCACTCAAATGTAAATACTGCGAAAAAGAGTTTTCTCATTATGTGGTGCTGGCCAACTAAATGCGGTTGGTATTGGTGGTAGGCCTCCCTATAATGGCTACCACCCTACGCTTCGTCCTTCAGGCGGCGTCTGCGCCGGCGATACAGCGCTTATCGCCTGGCGGCAACCTGAATGATTTTGCGTAACATTACTCAGTTCATCTGGAGATAACATGAGCAAAACTATTGCGACGGAAAATGCACCAGCGGCGATTGGCCCCTACGTTCAGGGCGTTGACCTCGGCAGCATGATCATCACCTCTGGCCAGATCCCGGTCGACCCGAAAACCGGCAGCGTCCCGGAAGACGTGTCCGCGCAGGCGCGCCAGTCGCTGAACAACGTGAAAGCGATCGTTGAAGCCGCAGGCCTCACCGTCGGCGATATCGTCAAGACCACCGTATTCGTCAAAGACCTCAACGATTTCGCTACCGTTAACGCCACCTACGAAGCGTTCTTCACCGAGCATAACGCCACCTTCCCGGCGCGCTCCTGCGTTGAAGTCGCACGTCTGCCGAAAGACGTGAAGATCGAGATCGAAGCCATCGCCGTGCGTCGCTGATCGCTCTCGTCGGCATGAAAAAAGGCAGCCCGCAGGCTGCCTTTTTTACGTGGTTCATCCGAAAACGCGTCCCTCACTGCCAGCCGTAGCGGCGGCTGTAGAAGCCCTTCACGGCCTGGGTCAGCACCATATAGCCCGCCAGGATCGCCACCAGCCACGGGAAGTAGCTCAGCGGCAGGGCCTGCAGCTGCAGGTAGCTCGCCAGCGGCGAGAACGGCAGCGCGATACCCACCGCCATCACCACCAGAGTCATGGCGAACAGCGGCCAGGCGGCCCGGCTCTGAACGAACGGAATGCGCCGGGTGCGGATCATGTGCACAATCAGCGTTTGCGACAGCAGCCCTTCGATAAACCAGCCGGACTGGAACAGGGTCTGCATCTCCACGGTATTGGCGTGGAACACCCACCACATCAGGCCGAAGGTGAGGATATCGAAAATCGAGCTGATCGGCCCGAAGAAGACCATAAAGCGCCCGAGATCGGCCGGGTTCCAGCGCTGCGGCTTGCGGATCTGCTCATCATCGACGTTATCAAACGGGATCGCCACCTGGGAGACATCGTACAGCAGGTTCTGAATCAACAGGTGCAGCGGCAGCATCGGCAGAAACGGCAGGAAGGCGCTGGCCACCAGCACGCTGAAAACGTTGCCGAAGTTGGAGCTGGCGGTCATTTTGATGTACTTGAGCATGTTGGCGAAGGTGCGGCGGCCTTCGATTACCCCCTCCTCCAGCACCATCAGGCTCTTCTCCAGCAGAATGATATCCGCCGCCTCGCGGGCGATATCCACCGCGCCGTCGACCGAGATGCCGATATCCGCCGCGCGCAGCGCCGGGGCGTCGTTGATGCCGTCGCCCATAAAGCCCACCACGTGACCTTCACGCTTGAGCAGCGTCACGATACGCTCTTTATGCAGCGGCGCCAGGCGGGCGAACAGCGTGGTGCGTTTGGCCAGCGCCGCCAGTTCGTCGTCGCTCATGGCTTCGATCTGGCTGCCAATCACCACTTCGCCAGCATCCAGTCCCACTTCATGGCACACCTTAGCCGCCACCAGCTCGCTGTCGCCGGTGAGGATCTTCACCGTGATGCCGCTGGCCTTCAGCGCCTTCAGCGCCGGGGCGGTGGTCTCTTTCGGCGGATCGAGGAAGGCGATGTAACCTTCAAGGATCAGGTCCGACTCATCGGCGCGCTGGTAGTCGCCTTCGCGGGCCGGCAGGTATTTGGTCGCCACCGCCACCACCCGCAGCCCCTGCCGGTTGAGGGTATCGGTCACCCGACGGATGCGGCGCAGCATGGTGTCGTCCAGCGGTACGATATCGCCGTTGTAGCGCACCTGGGTCGAGACGTTGAGGATCTCCTGCAGCGCCCCTTTGCAGATCAGCTGATGCGCGGCGTCATCCTCCTTCACCACCACCGACATGCGGCGGCGTTCGAAGTCGAAGGGGACCTCATCCACCTTCTGCCAGCGTTCCGCCAGCCCGCGGGCGGCATCCAGCTCAACGCCCTCCAGCACCGCGGTGTCGAGCAGGTTTTTCAGGCCGGTCTGGTAGTGGCTGTTGAGCCAGGCGGCATGCAGTACCCGCTCGCAGACCTTGCCGGAGACGTCGGTATGGTTCTCCAGCACAATCTTATCCTGGGTCAGGGTGCCGGTTTTATCAGTGCAGAGGATATCCATCGCGCCGAAATTCTGAATGGCGTCGAGGTGCTTCACGATGACCTTTTGCTTCGACAGCTTCACCGCCCCGCGCGCCAGCGTCGAAGTGACGATCATCGGCAGCATCTCCGGCGTCAAACCGACCGCCACCGACAGCGCGAATAGCGCCGCCTCCCACCAGTCGCCTTTGGTGTAGCCATTGATCAGCAGCACCACCGGGGCCATCACCAGCATAAAGCGGATCAGCAGCATGCTGACCCGGCTGATGCCCTTCTGAAAGGCGTTCGGCTCGCTCTCCTGTTCACTGACGCGGCCGGCCAGCTGCCCAAACCAGGTGCGGCCGCCGGTGGCGAAGACGATGGCCTGCGCCGAGCCGCTCACCACGTTGGTGCCCATAAAGCACAGGGTGTCGCACTCCAGCGGGTTTTGCTGCAGCGGATCGCGGCTGCGGGCCACTTTCTCCACCGGCAGCGATTCGCCGGTCAGCGAGGCCTGGGCGACGAACAGATCCCGCGCCTGCAGGATACGCAGGTCCGCCGGGATCATATCCCCCGCCGACAACCGGATAATGTCGCCCGGCACCAGCTGGTCGATAGGCAGCTCCAGCCAGCGGCTCTCCCCCTGCTCGTTCACCACCCGCAGCACGGTGGCGGTGTTGCTCACCATCGCCTTCAGCGCATCCGCCGCTTTGGTCGAGCGCGCCTCCTGGATGAAATTGAGCAATGTCGAGATCCCCACCATCAGGGCGATAACCCCGGCGGCGAACAGATCCTCGGTGGAATAGGAGACGATGCCGAGCACGGTCAGCAGCAGGTTGAACGGGTTGCGATAGCAGGTCCACAGATGCACCCACCACGGGGAGGGCTTCTGCGCCGGGATCTGGTTGTCACCATGTTTGAGGATTTTCGCCGCCACTTCGCCTTCATTGAGCCCTTCAGGGTGGCTGTCAAAGGCGCGCCAGATCTCCTGGTCGTCCATCGCCGCCACGTTCAGGCAATGCTGACCAAGCGATTCAGGAATGGGGCCACTCGCCAGATGGCGGGCGTCCGGCAGCGGATCGCGCTGGACTAAACGACGTGGCAGATGGCGGCTAAGCTGCGCGAACAGCTGCCGGGTATAATTTTTCAGCATAAACAGTCCCTCCGCGCTCGCCAAAGCGAACGCAGCGTTGCCGACGGGCGTAGCAAAACCTACCTGTCAGGCATGTTATTTTTATGGCAGGGACATCAAGGACGTCACTGCTTTACGCTTTCCGGTAAAGCAGTGTTAAACAGGCTTACCGGAAAGAAAGGTTGCTCCATCGAGGATGAGGAGTGGGATCGGGGTCCATAACTATCTCCGGTAAGTGAATATAAACGGCGCGAATTATAGCGCCCTCGCTGAGGATTGTGTGGCAATAATGGCGATGATAAACCCGCGCAACTAAACCGAACGTAAACCAGACTTTGCTCATTGCGGTTTGGTTGAGTAGCATTAGGCTCACTTCTACCATCCCTGACGAGAATTCCGCATGCAGAACCGGCTGACCATCAAAGATATCGCGCGCTTAAGCGGCGTAGGGAAATCGACGGTATCCCGCGTCCTTAACAACGAGAGCGGGGTCAGCGAACGGACCCGCGAGCGCGTCGAAGCGGTGATGCAGCAGCACGGTTTCTCGCCCTCCCGTTCCGCCCGCGCCATGCGCGGCCAGAGCGATAAAGTGGTGGCGATTATCGTCACCCGTCTCGATTCGCTGTCGGAAAACCTTGCCGTGCAGACCATGCTGCCCGCCTTTTATGAGCAGGGTTACGATCCGATTATGATGGAGAGCCAGTTCTCCCCGGCGTTGGTGGAGGAGCATCTCGGCATGCTCGCCCGGCGCAATATTGACGGCGTGGTGCTGTTCGGTTTTACCGGCATCGACGAAGCGATGCTCGCCCCCTGGCGCGACACCCTGGTGCTGATGGCCCGCGACGCTCCCGGCTTCGCCTCGGTGTGCTATGACGACGAGGGGGCCATCACGCTGCTGATGCAGCGGCTCTACGATCGCGGACACCGCCACATCAGTTTTCTTGGCGTACCGCACAGCGACGTCACCACCGGCGAACGCCGCCATCTGGCCTACCTCGCCTTCTGTAAAAAGCATCGTCTGACGCCCACCGCCGCCCTGCCGGGGCTGGGCATGAAGCAGGGATATGACACCGTCGCCAGCGTGCTGACGGCTGAAACCAGCGCCCTGGTCTGCGCGACGGATACCCTCGCCCTCGGCGCCAGCAAGTACCTCCAGCAGCAGGGTCGCGATGCGCTGCAGCTCGCCAGCGTCGGCAGCACGCCGCTGATGAAGTTTCTCCACCCGGAAATCTTGACCGTCGATCCGGGCTATGCCGAGTCCGGACGCCGGGCCGCCCGGCAGTTGATCGAGCAGATCGCCGGCAGCGTCCCCGCCAGATCGTGATTCCCGCCGCCCTCAATTAATCTCGCTCGGGCGATTTATGTG
>NZ_JAGRQY010000100.1:0-13033 GCF_018223905.1 Klebsiella sp. 28 | reverse complement strand
GCGAAGAAATTTCTTCGCGATGTGGGACTCAAACTGGCCGATACGCTGCCGGGCGTGAAACCGCAGCTGATTCGCCAGGCGATGGGCCTCAACGATCTGCCTGCCTGGTTACGTTAACCGCGTCACACTTCTTTCACCCGGCCTGGGCGCCGGGTTTTCCCCCTCATTTGAAATATTCTAATTTCACCTCTTTTTTCGCATTAGATTTATTAATGCGTCCTTTTTTTTGTTAAAGAAATTAGAGCCGTAAAATCGCATAAAACACCATCATTACCTAATTGTCGCGCCGTTAATGTTAATTTTATGTGGCGTAAATCGCTTTTTTCCAGTCAATAACTCTGTAGGCTTTTCGGCGGATTTTAGCCATAAGCTAATGTGATGCCCTGAATGAGCTTATGGTTTAGCGCCGGGTTCGGTGGTAAGTTCAGGCCAAAGAGAACGTTTGCGTCGGCGTCCGTCAGCGATGCCGACGCCGAATTTCGTGGCGCAAAATCGCCGACAATTTCGTGGCTGGTTCCGTTTTATTCGATGAGGAAAAGATGGCTCAACAGACTCCGTTGTATGAACAACACACGCTGTGCGGCGCGCGCATGGTGGATTTCCATGGCTGGATGATGCCGCTGCATTACGGGTCCCAGATTGATGAGCACCATGCGGTGCGCGGCGATGCAGGGATGTTCGATGTGTCGCATATGACCATCGTCGATTTCCACGGCAGCCGGATCCGCGAGTTCTTGCGCTATTTGCTGGCCAACGATGTGGCGAAGCTCACCACCCCAGGCAAAGCGCTCTACACCGGCATGCTGACCGCCTCCGCCGGCGTCATCGACGACCTGATTGTCTATTTCCTTTCTGAAGATTATTTCCGCCTCGTTGTTAACTCCGCCACCCGCGAAAAAGACCTCGCCTGGATCTCCGAACAAGCTGAACCTTACGGCCTTGAAATAACCGTTCGCGACGATCTGTCGCTGATCGCGGTGCAGGGCCCCCAGGCGAAAGCGAAGGCGGCGACGCTGTTTACCGACGCTCAGCGTCAGGCCGTGGAAGGCATGAAGCCGTTCTTCGGCGTGCAGGCCGGCGACCTGTTTATCGCCACCACCGGCTATACCGGCGAAGCGGGTTATGAAATTGCGATGCCGAACGAGCAGGCGGCTGATTTCTGGCGCGGTCTGCTGGACGCTGGCGTTAAGCCGTGCGGTCTTGGCGCGCGCGACACCCTGCGCCTGGAGGCCGGGATGAACCTGTACGGCCAGGAGATGGACGAAGGCGTTTCCCCGCTGGCGGCGAACATGGGCTGGACTATCGCCTGGGAGCCCGCCGATCGTAACTTCATCGGCCGCGAAGCGCTGGAGATGCAGCGCGAAAAAGGCACCGAGCAGCTGGTTGGCCTGGTGATGACCGAGAAAGGCGTCCTGCGCGGTGGTCTGCCGGTCCGTTTTACCGATAGCGACGGTAATCAAAAAGAAGGCATTATCACCAGCGGCACCTTCTCGCCGACGCTGGGCTACAGCATCGCGCTGGCTCGCGTGCCGGCCGGGATTGGCGACACCGCGGTGGTGCAAATCCGTAACCGTGAAATGCCGGTTAAAGTGACTAAACCTGGTTTTGTACGCAATGGCAAAGCCATTGTGTGATTTCCCTTTTTTGGAGATGAATTGATGAGCAACGTACCAGCAGAACTGAAATACAGCAAAGAACACGAGTGGCTGCGTAAAGAAGCGGACGGCACCTATACCGTAGGGATCACCGAGCACGCGCAGGAGCTGCTTGGCGATATGGTTTTCGTTGACCTGCCGGAAGTGGGCGCCACCGTTGAAGCGGGCGCCGATTGCGCGGTTGCCGAATCCGTGAAGGCGGCCTCCGATATCTACGCGCCGATTAGCGGTGAAATCGTTGCCGTCAACGAAGAGCTGAACGACTCTCCGGAACTGGTCAACAGCGACCCGTATACCGACGGCTGGATCTTCAAGATCAAAGCCAGCGACGAAGCGCAGGTTGCCGCGCTGCTGGATGCCGCCGCGTATGAAGCTTTACTGGAAGACGAATAAATACGCTTCATCCTTCACGCTGCAGGGGCGTTGGCTTCCTGGCTCCCCCCGGTCACTTACTTTTGTAAGCTCCCGGGGAGTCGCTGTGTCGCCGCCTTCCTGCAACGCGAATGATTTTGCGTATTCTGGCCCGGTAAGCATCAGCGCTTGCCGGGCAAACCAGTCAGACAACCACGATTCACCGCACGTTTCAGGAACCATCGCTCATGACTCAGACTTTAAGTCAGCTTGAAAACCGCGACGCCTTTATTGAACGTCACATTGGCCCGGACGCTCAGCAACAGCAAGAGATGCTGAAGACCGTCGGCGCGGATTCGCTTAACGCCCTGATCGGCCAGATTGTGCCGCAGGATATCCAGCTGGCGACCCCACCGCAGGTGGGCGACGCGACTACCGAATTCGCCGCGCTGGCGGAGCTGAAGGCGATTGCCAGTCGCAACAAGCGCTTCAAGTCTTACATCGGCATGGGCTATACCGCCGTGCAGCTGCCGCCGGTCATTCAGCGCAACATGCTGGAAAACCCGGGCTGGTATACCGCCTATACCCCTTACCAGCCGGAAGTATCCCAGGGCCGTCTGGAGTCGCTGCTCAACTTCCAGCAGGTCACTCTGGATCTGACCGGGTTGGATATCGCTTCCGCTTCGCTGCTTGATGAAGCCACCGCCGCCGCCGAAGCGATGGCGATGGCCAAACGCGTCAGTAAACTGAAGAGCGCCAACCGCTTCTTCGTTGCCGCCGACGTCCATCCGCAAACCCTGGACGTGGTGCGCACCCGCGCGGAAACCTTCGGTTTCGACGTCATCGTCGATGACGCCGACAAAGTGCTCGATCACCAGGATGTCTTCGGCGTGCTGCTGCAGCAGGTGGGCACCACCGGCGAAATCCACGATTACAGCAAACTGATCGCCGAGCTGAAAGCGCGCAAAGTGATTGTCAGCGTCGCTGCCGACTTTATGGCGCTGGTGCTGCTGACGGCGCCGGGCAAGCAGGGCGCGGATATCGTCTTCGGTTCCGCCCAACGCTTCGGCGTGCCGATGGGCTACGGCGGCCCGCACGCAGCCTTCTTCGCGGCGAAAGATGAATTCAAACGCTCCATGCCGGGCCGGATTATCGGCGTATCGAAAGATGCGGCGGGGAATACCGCGCTGCGCATGGCGATGCAGACTCGCGAGCAGCACATCCGCCGTGAGAAAGCGAACTCCAACATTTGTACCTCGCAGGTTCTGCTGGCCAACATCGCCAGCCTGTACGCGGTATTCCACGGCCCGGCGGGTCTGAAACGTATCGCTGGCCGCATTCATCGTCTGACCGACATTCTGGCCGACGGCCTGCAGAAGAAAGGGCTGAAGCTGCGCCATGCCCACTACTTCGACACCCTGTGCGTCGAAGTGGCGGATAAAGCCGCGGTGCTGGCGCGTGCCGAAGCCCTGCAGATTAACCTGCGCAGCGATATTCACGGCGCGGTGGGCATTACGCTCGATGAAGCGACCACCCGCGAAGATGTGCTGAACCTGTTCCGCGCCATCGTCGGCGACGATCACGGTCTGGATATCGATACCCTGGATAAAGACGTGGCGCTGGATAGCCGTTCGATCCCGGCGGCGATGCTGCGCGACGATGCGATCCTCACCCATCCGGTGTTTAACCGCTACCATAGCGAAACCGAGATGATGCGCTACATGCACGCCCTGGAGCGTAAAGATCTGGCGCTGAACCAGGCGATGATCCCGCTGGGCTCCTGCACCATGAAACTGAACGCCGCGGCGGAGATGATCCCGATCACCTGGCCGGAATTCGCCGAGCTGCACCCGTTCTGCCCGGTCGAGCAGGCGGAAGGGTATCAGCAGATGATCGCCCAGCTTTCCGACTGGCTGGTGAAACTGACCGGCTATGACGCCGTCTGCATGCAGCCGAACTCCGGCGCGCAGGGTGAATATGCTGGTCTGCTGGCGATTCGCCATTATCACGAGAGCCGCAACGAAGGCCATCGCGATATCTGCCTGATCCCTAGCTCCGCGCACGGCACCAACCCGGCTTCCGCGCAGATGGCGGGTATGCAGGTAGTGGTCGTTGCCTGTGATAAAAACGGCAACATCGATCTCGCCGATCTGCGTGAAAAAGCAGAGCAGGCGGGGGCCAATCTCTCCTGCATCATGGTCACCTATCCGTCGACCCACGGCGTGTATGAAGAGACCATTCGCGAAGTGTGCGAGATCGTGCACCAGTTTGGCGGCCAGGTTTATCTCGACGGCGCCAACATGAACGCCCAGGTCGGGATCACCTCTCCGGGCTTTATCGGCGCCGACGTTTCGCACCTCAACCTGCATAAAACGTTCTGCATTCCGCACGGCGGCGGCGGCCCGGGCATGGGCCCAATCGGCGTGAAAGCGCACCTGGCGCCGTTCGTGCCGGGCCACAGCGTGGTACAGATTGAAGGTATGCTGACCCGCCAGGGCGCGGTTTCCGCCGCGCCGTTCGGCAGCGCGTCCATTTTGCCGATCAGCTGGATGTATATCCGCATGATGGGCGCGGAAGGGCTGAAGCAGGCGAGCCAGAACGCGATCCTTAACGCCAACTACATCGCTACCCGGCTGAAAGACGCCTACCCGGTGCTCTACACCGGTCGCGATGGTCGCGTAGCGCACGAATGCATTCTCGATATTCGTCCGCTGAAAGAAGAGACCGGCATTAGCGAGCTGGATATCGCCAAGCGCCTGATCGACTTTGGCTTCCATGCCCCGACCATGTCTTTCCCGGTAGCGGGGACGCTGATGGTTGAGCCGACGGAATCGGAAAGCAAGGTCGAGCTGGACCGCTTTATCGACGCGATGCTGGCGATCCGCGCGGAAATCGACCGCGTCAAAGCCGGCGAATGGCCGTTGGAGGATAACCCTCTGGTGAACGCGCCGCACACCCAGGGCGAGCTGGTGGGCGAGTGGAACCATCCGTACAGCCGCGAGCTGGCGGTATTCCCGGCAGGGTTGCACAACAAGTACTGGCCGACGGTGAAACGTCTGGATGATGTCTACGGCGACCGCAACCTGTTCTGCTCCTGCGTGCCGATGAGCGAATACCAGTAAGTTTGCGTTTTAGCTAAACTTTTAAAGGCGCTGCGGCGCCTTTATTTTTTTGGAGGGAAGGTATGGGAATAGCTCTTATTAGCGGCGCGAGCCGCGGCATAGGCCGGGCGACGGCGCTGCTGCTGGCGCAGGAAGGATATACCGTGGCGGTCAATTACCATCACAACATTAACGCCGCCACCGAGGTGGTGAATACCATTGTGGCGTCTGGCGGCAAAGCCACGGCGCTGCGGGCGGACATCAGCGATGAAGCGCAGGTGATGGCGATGTTTGAGGCAGTTGACCGCATGGGCGAGCCGCTGACGGCGCTGGTCAACAACGCCGGGATCCTGTTTACCCAGTGTACGGTGGAGAGCCTGAGCGCCGAGCGTATTAACCGCGTGCTGGCCACCAACGTCACCGGTTATTTCCTCTGCTGTCGCGAGGCGGTAAAGCGCATGTCACATCGACATGGCGGTAAGGGCGGGGCGATAGTTAACGTGTCGTCGGCGGCGTCGCGCCTTGGCGCGCCGGGGGAGTACGTTGACTATGCCGCGTCGAAAGGGGCGGTAGATACCCTGACTACCGGGCTGGCGCTGGAGGTGGCGGCGCAGGGGATCCGGGTCAACGGCGTGCGTCCGGGGCTGATTTATACCGAGATGCACGCCTCCGGCGGTGAACCGGGACGCGTGGATCGAGTGAAAGGTTCGCTACCGATGCAGCGCGGCGGCCAGCCGGAAGAGGTCGCTCAGGCCATTGCCTGGCTGCTGAGCGACAAAGCGTCGTATGTGACGGGTAGCTTCCTTGAACTGGCGGGCGGGAAATAACCCGTAGATGTCTATTGCCCGGCGGCGCTGCGCTTGCCGGGCCTACGGGGTCAAAGCCGAATGGTAGGCCGGGTGGCGGATACGCCTTACCCGGCATAAAAACCGCTAAAGCCCGACGGTCTACCAGGAGGCCAGCCACAGCCTCAGGCGCATTCCCCAACTGCTGGTCCAGCCGGTGGTAATCGACTTCACCTCGCCTTGAGAAATGACCACCAGCGTTGGCGTTACCTGGATATCCCACTGCCGCGCCAGCTGGCCGCTCGGATCATTTACCGTCGGCAGCGCCATTTTCTTCCTGCTCAGCCACTTCTCCAGCGCGGCGTTATCGCCGGAACGCAGGGCTACCGTCAGCACATTGCCGCCGTCGGCGGCAAGCGATGCCACCGACGGCGTGGTATAGCGACAAACTCCGCACCAGGTCGCCCAGACGTACAGCAGCAGCGGCTTTTGCTGGCTTATGGCATGCAGATCCAGCGTCCTGCCGTCGAGTGTCTGCAGCGATGTGGCGCTGACGTTTTGCGGCAGCGCGGGCTGGCGAAAATAATCCACCGCCAGGCTCACCGCCGCGCCAATCAGCAGCCACACCGCCAGCTCGCGCAGCCAGCGCCTGATTTTACTGGCCACGGGCTTTCGCCAGCTGTTCTTTCACCAGCCCCTCCAGCTCATCAGCAGGGATCGCGCCAGCCACCATCTGATCGCCGATGATGGTCGCCGGGGTGCCCTGAATATTCAGCACCTGCGACAAAATCAGGTTCATCTTCAGCGAATCCATGGTCTTGTCATCGATATTTACGCTATCGGTGGCGGTTTTCTTCTGCGCGGCGGCGATACTGGCGTCATCGTGATAGCCTTTTTTCGCCATCAGCCGCTGATGCAGCGCCCAGAATTTATCGGGCTGCTGACGCCAGGTGGAGAGCGCGATTTTAGCGGCATTCACCGAACTCTGCCCTTTAAACGGCAGCAGCTTAACGATGAGCTGGATGTCCGGATTATCGTGGACGATTTTTTCCAGCAGCGGATCAAACTGTTTGCAGTAAGGGCAGTTGTAATCGGTAAACGAGACGATCGTGAGTTTTGGCTCTTTCGCGCCGGTGCGCGGGCTATTCGGATCGTTAAACAGCAGCTGGGCTAACTGGTCATTACCGTTCGATTGTGGTTCTTCCGCCGGGGCGGCGAAACTGAAGGCCGATACGCACAACAGTAATAAGGCGGTGATAGCTCTCATGTTATTTTCCTTTAGCGGCGGACAGGGTGGCGAGAAGGTGTTCGCGGTCTAACAGCGCAGGCAGAATCTGTCCCTGCGGCAATTCCGGTCCGTAAATCTGGTTAAACGGCACCGCGGCGCTGCCGCGAGCGGTTAAAAACTGGCTAATGACAGCGGAGGGGCGGCTCCAGTCGCCGCGCAGGGCGACTACGTCTGGCGCTAACAGCGCCTGCTGGACGTCGTCGCGCAGCAGCACGTTGTATTTATTGGCTTTACAGGTCACGCACCAGTCGGCGGTGACATCAATAAATACCCGCTTATGCTCCGCCAGGGCGCTGGCGATAGCCTGCTCGCTGAGCGGCTGCCAGTTAACCCGGTCGCGGCGCGGGCCCTGGCCGTCCTGTTGGGCGACAAAGGCGACGGCGCCCGCTACCACGATGGCCAGGGCGCCCGCGCGCAGCGCCGTCCGCCAGCGGTAGCGCCAGGCGGTGGCCACTAGCAGGGCGATGGCCAGAATCACCAGCAGGGTAAGCACCGGCGTACGGCCGATGTGGATCGTCAGCAGGCTGACCAGCCATAGCGCTGAACCAAGCATCATTAGCCCCAGCACCACCCGCAGATGATTCATCCAGCGGCCCGGGCGTGGCAGTCGTTGCGCCAGACCCGGCCAGGCAACGATCAGCAGCCACGGCAGGCTCATGCCGATCCCCATGGCGAAGAAAATGCCCCACAGCAGCGGCAGGGGCGCCACCAGCGCCACCGACACGGCGGTACCGAGGAACGGCGCGGTACAGGGCGTCGCCAGCAGGGTGGCGAAGGCGCCCTGCCAGAAATGGCCCATTAAGCCGTTGCCGCCCCTGGTGGCGAGGAAAGTGCTGGCGCTGGAGGAGAGGCGGATTTCGAACAGCCCCAATAAACTGGCGCTGAACAGCACCATCACCAGCGCCATCGCGCCGATAAACCACGGGTTCTGGAACTGGATGCCCCAGCCGAGCGCCTGATTCCCCAGGCGTAGCGCGGTCATCATCAGCGCCAGCGCCAGGAACGAGACGACGATCCCGCACACCGAGGCGAGGAACTGCCGCCGCACCGCGCCGCGTTCGCGACCTTCGGTTTGCACCAGCGAGCCGAGCTTCATCGCCAGCACCGGCAGCACGCAGGGCATGACGTTGAGAATAAGCCCGCCGGCCAGCGCCATCAGCAGCACCCAGCCTAACGCCAGCCCCGGCGCGGCGCTGCCGGCGGCGACGGCGATTTGGCTTTCCTGCGCCTGACCGCTATCGGCCAGCACCAGCGACAGCGTTTTGCCGCTCAGATCCGGCGCCGCTTCGCCCCAGCTATCGGTGACTGGTACGGTGGCGGTCAACGTATCGCCGCGGCTGGTAAAGCTCGGCTTACCGAAATCGACATCCTCCATGCTGTCGATAAACAGCGCTGGCTGCTGCCAGCCGGCATCGCGGCGGGCGGTCACCGTCAGTTTGCCGCTGACGTAGCTGGCGGTCAGTTGCGAAGTCAGGCCATCGCGCAGCGGCAGTGTGCCCATCGCGCGGGTAAAATCATAATTAAATCGCTCCCCCGACGGAGTCGTCATATCCAGCGAAAAGGGATAGTCAGTGAGAATACAGACATTGCTGCAGGTAGAGAGCGTCAGGACGCCGCTAAGCGTCGGCGGTATTTTGCCGCGCAGCGTCATCGGAAAGCTGACGTCGCCGTGATAGCCCTGAGTGGAAATGCCCGCGACGTCGAAGCGCTGCGGCGTCGGCCAGCGCCAGCTCACCTCCAGCGGCGTGTGCCAGGCGATAGCCGGCGCGATGCCGCCTTCCCCTGGCGAGCGCCAGTAGGTTTTCCAGCCCTTTTCCAGCGCTACGTCTAAAAGCAGGCGAGTGTCGCCATTGCTCTCGGTTTGCGCCCGCAGGCGGACGCTGGCGTGTTGATTGTCGGCGGCGCGCAGCCAGCCGCTGTCGGCGGCCTGGCTGACGGGCAGCCATAGCCAAAGCAGGCAGACCAGTAGTCGCCTGAATACCATATACATAAGTTTGCTCCGTAAGTGATGAATTAACCTGAACTGTCAGGAGAATCAATCACTCACGGAAGATGCATAATCGCAGATGCACCCGCAATCGGGGTGAGGAGATAACGCGGGGAGGCCACTGGCGTTCGATACGCGGCGGGATCGCCGCCAGCACCGCCAGCAGCAGGGTGATAGCCAACAGCGCCCCTTCAAACAGCATCGGCGGAACGGCCATCAGCGACTTGGCGCTGAGCTCGCACGGCGTGACCGGCGCCTCGGCCTGATCCTGGTTTTGCTGTAGCGACGGGCTGTCGGCGGTGAGGTTCATGACCAGCGCGTGCATCCCGGCCATCCGTTGAGCGGTGCAGGTTAGCACCACCAGACAGGCCAGGAGGACAAAAAGAATGGCTTTGCGTTGTCGCTTAATCATGATTGCCTCAAATATTCACGAGGCTTATCTTAACGGGCGAACGGGTTTTGGCAATGGTAAAGCTGTAAAGAAGTGTCTGGCGGATAAGCAATTAGCCCTCCCCCGGCCGGGAGAGGGCGGTTAGTTACAGGTTCTCACCGTTGCTGGCGATGACCTCTTTGTACCAGTTAAAGCTCTTCTTGCGCGAGCGGGACATGTCGCCGGTGCCATCGTCGTGTTTGTTGACGTAGATGAAGCCGTAGCGTTTGCTGTACTGCCCGGTGGTGAAGGAGACGCAGTCGATGCAGCCCCATGGGGTATAGCCCAGCAGATCGACGCCGTCATAAGTGACCGCTTTGATCATCTCTTCGATGTGGGCGCGCAGGTAGTCGATGCGGTAGTCATCGTTGATGCTGCCGTCGGCTTCTACTTTGTCGTAGGCGCCAAAGCCGTTTTCCACGATAAACAGCGGCTTCTGATAACGCTCATACAGTTCACACAGAGAATAGCGCAGGCCGACCGGGTCAATCTGCCAGCCCCAGTCGGAGGCTTTGACGTGCGGGTTCGGCACGCTGCCTTCGAAACCGGAAATGGCGTCGCCAGTGCCGCCCTCGGCTTTCACCGCGTTGGTCATGTAGTAGCTGAAGCCGAGATAGGCGCAGGTACCTTCGCGCAGGATCTGCGCGTCGCCGTCTTCCATCCTGATGTTGAAGCCGCGGCGTTCCCATTCATTCAACACATAGCTCGGGTAGTAACCGCGCAGCTGGACGTCGGTAAAGACGTAGCGCTCGCGCATCGACTCCTGGGCGAACATGACATCTTCCGGTTTGCAGGAGTAAGGGTAGAGGGCGACCATCGCCAGCATGCAGCCGACCTGCATGTCCGGGTTGATGCGCCGCGCCGCTTTCACCGCCAGCGCGCTGGCCACGAACTGGTGGTGCAGCACCTGGTACATGGTCTCTTCCGGATTGTCATGCTCGGTATAGACCACCCCGGAGCAGCAGTAGCCGAACAGCGGCGCGCGCCAGTTGCGCTGGTTGTTGATCTCGTTAAAGGTCATCCAGTATTTCACTTTGTGCTTATAGCGCTCGAAGACCACTTCGGCGAAGCGTACAAAGAAATCGACCACTTTGCGGTTGGTCCAGCCGCCGTACTGCTGCACCAGGTGCAGGGGCATCTCGAAGTGGGAGAGGGTGATCACCGGTTCGATGTTGTGCTTCAGTAGCTCGTCGAACATGTCGTCGTAGAACTTCAGCCCCTCTTCATTCGGCTGGGTTTCGTCACCCTGCGGGAAGATGCGGGTCCAGGCGATAGAGGTGCGGAAGCATTTGAAGCCCATCTCGGCGAACAGTTTGATGTCTTCTTTGTAGCGACCGTAGAAGTCGACGGCTTCGTGGTTCGGGTAGTATTTTCCCGCTTCGACCTGGTGGGTGATTTCGCGCGGCACGCCGTGCGCCCCGCCGGTCAACACATCGCAGATGCTGGGGCCTTTGCCGCCCTGATCCCAGCCGCCTTCAACCTGATGCGCGGCGACCGCGCCGCCCCATAAAAAATCTTTCGGAAGGGTTAATTTTTTCATCCTGGCTAATCTCTCTAATAACTATTGTTCTCGAGTCTAGCAAAGTGAAAGTGAATGTCACGATATAACAAATTCCGCCAAAGGTAATATGTTACATCAAAAAAACAGGCTGTTATTTTTAGCTGATTTTGCGCGCTAATTTACGTCCGAGGGATTCGAGAATATAGATCACTGGAATTTGCGTTGTAATATCGTAGACGCCGCCAATGCGCGTCTGCGGCACGTGCCAGGAGAGATTGAAATCAGCCAGTTTGGCCAGCCGCGAATGCTCATGGCTGGTAATCGACATCACCTTGCAATGATGTAGGCTGAACTGGCTGGCGAAACGCAGGATCTCTTCCGTCTCGCCAGAGACGGAAAGCACGATCGCCAGCGCGTTGCGGGCCATATCGTTGGTTACCGGAAAATAGGGATCGTCAATATGGTTGCTGAATTTACCGACGTTGGAGAAGAAGCGTGCGCCATATTTCGCCAGCGCGCCGGAGGTGCCGGCGCCGACAAAAATAATACGTTCGGAGGCGAGAATAATATCGACGGCCTGCTCGAGTAATTCATCGAACTCGTCATTATTGACGCTTTTAAAAAAGCTCATTATTTCGCTGGCGCCGATATTTGCCTGTTGAGGCTCATTCTGCTCGAGATATAATTTAAAGCGCACGCGAAATTCAGAGTAGCCCTCGCACTGCAGTTTGCGGCAGAAGCGTAACACGGTGGTCGTGGAGACCCCGGCGGCCTCGGCCAGTTCGCGGATGGTCATGTACATCACTTTGTCACGATTTTTAATGACGTAGTGGTAGACCATCATCTCAAGATTATTGAGACTGGCGACAGCGGCGTGGGAGAACATACTCACAGGGCGAACTCACAATTCATAATGACCAGGACGGAATTATATCATGCAGGCCAATGACATTACCTTTTTTCAGCGTTTTCAGGACGACATCCTCGCCGGGCGCAAAACCATCACCATTCGCGATGCAGCGGAGTCGCACTTTAAGCCCGGCGATGTGCTGCGCGTTGGGCGCTATGAAGATGACGGCTATTTTTGCACCATCGCCGTGACCGCGACCTCGACGGTGACGCTCGATACGCTGACCGAACAGCATGCGCAACAGGAGAATATGACTCTCGGGCAGCTGCGGCAGGTCATCAGCGACATCTATCCTGGCGAGAGCCAGTTTTATGTCATTGAATTCAAAACGCTTTAAGATAATCAGGAACAGCTGTGAGTTGAAATAAAAATGTAACTTTTTGATTTTAATGTATTTACAAATATACATCGTTTTATTTTAGCTAACAGGTGTTCACTGGAATCATTCTCAGTTACCCTAAGTGGGCAATGAAAGCGTTCTTGTTTTCACGGAGTCCAGTATGGTTCGCAAACCATTAATCACTCAGGGATATTCTCTGGCAGAGGAAGTTGCCAACAGCATCAGCCACGGGATCGGGCTGGTGTTCGGTATCGTCGGCCTTGTGTTGCTGCTGGTGCAGGCGGCGGATACAAACGCCAGCGCGACGGCGATCGCCAGCTACAGCCTGTACGGCGGCAGCATGATTATGCTGTTCCTCGCTTCCACGCTCTATCACGCGATCCCGCATCAGCGGGCGAAACAGTGGCTGAAGAAATTCGACCACTGCGCTATCTACCTGTTGATTGCCGGGACCTACACGCCGTTTTTGCTGGTGGGATTGAATTCACCGCTGGCGAAGGGGCTGATGATCGTCATCTGGAGCCTGGCGCTGCTGGGGATCCTGTTTAAGCTAACCATCGCGCACCGCTTTAAAATTTTGTCGCTGGTGACCTATCTGACCATGGGCTGGCTGTCGCTTATCGTGGTCTATCAGCTGGCAGTGAAGCTGGCGGTGGGCGGGGTAACGCTGCTGGCGGTTGGCGGG
>NZ_JAGRQY010000010.1:0-34337 GCF_018223905.1 Klebsiella sp. 28 | reverse complement strand
GCTGATTCAGCAATATTTCCATACCTACTGATCCTCTGCGGCGAGGGCGTTGTTCACACCCTCGCCGTGCTTTCTTCTCAAGGACCTGGCTTCCATGCAAATCGATGGCGGATGATTGCCCATCATTCACTCCACCTGTGTTTCCCACGAGGCGTAAAGAAATATTTTTTATTGTCCGGCGGGCACAGTATTTCAATGCACCGCGCTTATTTTAAAAGCAGGTTTAAATAAGTCTATTCTCAATTGTTGTCTTAAAGTCGTTTTAATCTTTCTTATGCTGACGGATTAAAAAAGATGCATTTCGCAGTGGGACGCGTTTAATACTCGCTTTGTCAGACTACGATGCATCCCAACGCGGTCAGGCCGCCGATCGCGCGGCTCAGCGGACGCCTGCCACCGGCGGCCAGGGCCGCACTGCGGCAGCTTTCGGTTGTTTTCGTTAGTAACGCTGATGATTAGCGTGAAAATGATATGCATGATGAATATATTAAGCGTGGTTCAAGATTTAAGTTTACATTTAGTAACATATGTGCCGCAATTATGTTTTTTTGTCAGCTTGCTGTTTTTTACTTGCCGGAGGGAATTTCAGCGGATTAGTATTGTCGAACTTGCTGTACGTACCGCCTAATGATGATAAATGGATTCTGTTTTCCTTAAGCGTTACCACATAATTAATGTTTACAGGAAAAATCATGGCCTGCGTATTTAATAAACAACTTTTACACCCGCGTAACTGGCTGACCTGGTTCGGGCTCGGCATCCTCTGGTTAATCGTGCAACTGCCTTATCCGCTGCTGCATTTTATCGGCACCAGCGCTGGTCGCCTTTCCCGTCGCTTTCTTAAACGCCGCGAACATATCGCCCGGCGTAATATCGAACTCTGCTTCCCGGACATGTCGCCAGCGGCGCGCGAGACGCTGATCGATCAAAACTTTATGTCGCTGGGAATGGGGCTTATCGAAACCGGCATGGCCTGGTTCTGGAGCGACGAGCGGGTCAAAAAATGGTTTGATGTCGAAGGATTTGCCAACCTTAATCATGCGCTTAGCGGCGGCAAAGGGGTGATGGTGGTCGGTGTGCACTTTATGTCGCTGGAGCTGGGCGGGCGCGCGATGGGGTTGTGCCGTCCAATGATGGCCACTTATCGTCCGCACAACAGCCCGCTGATGGAGTGGGTGCAAACCCGTGGTCGCCTGCGTTCGAACAAAGCGATGATCGATCGCAACAACCTGACCGGTCTGGTGCATGCCTTAAAATCCGGTGAAGCGGTGTGGTTCGCGCCCGATCAGGATTACGGTCCCAAGGGCAGCGTCTTTGCACCTTTTTTCTCCGTCCCGCAGGCGGCGACCACCAACGGCACCTATGTCCTGTCCCGCTTATCGGGCGCGAAAATGTTGAGCATCAGCATGGTACGTAAGCTGGATCGCCGGGGCTATAGCCTGCATATCAGCGAGGTGATGAATGACTATCCGGGTGAGGATAAGCAGATCGCCGCCGGCTATATCAACAAGGTTATTGAGCGCGAGATCCTGCGCGCTCCCGAGCAGTATCTGTGGGTACACCGTCGTTTTAAAACCCGCCCGCTGGGCGAACCTTCCGTCTATTAACCTTCCCGCACAGGCTGCGCTTTCAAAATCCCGACAGTTGGGGTAACGTGAGCCGGATCATGTTTTAGTCGTGCGCGAAGGAGTGCAGAGTGTTCGCTGAGTTTGGTGTTCTGAATTATTTAACCTATCTGGTCGGGGCGGTGTTTATCATCCTCGTTCCTGGCCCTAATACGTTTTTCGTGCTGAAAACGGGCATTGCCCACGGGGTGAAGAAAGGCTATCTGGCGGCGGCGGGCGTCTTTATTGGCGACGCAGTGCTGATGTTTCTGGCCTTCGCCGGGGTGGCGACGCTGATTAAAACCACGCCGGTGTTGTTTAACGTCGTGCGCTACCTCGGGGCAATTTACCTGCTGTGGCTCGGGGGCAAAATGCTCTATGCGGTGCTGACCCAGCGCGACGGCCAGTCCGACGCCAGCGCGGAGCCGGCGAGCGCGATCCTCAAGCGCTCCCTGACCCTGAGCCTGACCAATCCGAAAGCGATTCTGTTCTATGTGTCGTTTTTCGTGCAGTTTATCGATGTCAACGCCAAAACCCCCGGCGTGGCGTTCTTTATCCTGGCGCTGACCCTCGAGGTGATTAGCTTCTGCTATATGAGCTTTTTGATCCTCTCCGGCTCGTTTGTCACCCGCTACGTCAAAACCCGCAAGAAGCTGGCTAAACTTGGCAACAGCCTGATTGGTCTGGTTTTCGTCGGGTTCGCCGCGCGCCTGGCTACCCTGCAGTCCTGATCCCCACGGGCCGGTTACCCGCTGACCGGCCCGCCGTCTCTTATTCTGCCCTGTAACAAAAACCCTTCATTTTTTATTGCATTGGTGTTACATATACAGCCGTTTATCGCTCAGCAAAAAGGAAGCCCCGATGATTCTGCAAAAACTCCTCAGCAATAAAAACTGCAAAAAATACTGTCTGTCGCTCGCGGTGGTGTTTGCTATCGCGCTGGCGGTAGTGGGGCGGGCGACCTTCGGGGGCGTGGTGAGCGAGTACAATATGCCGTACTCAGAGTGGACGACGTCCATGTTCTTCCTGCAGGGGGCGATGGTGACGGTTTACAGCATTGTCTTTACCGCGCTCTTCGCTATCCCCCTCGGCTTTATTTTCCTCGGCGCCGATCGTCAGGATTAAGCGTCAACGGGCGAACCGCGGTTCGCCCTGTCTTATCGGCTTAGCAACAGCGTGAAGCATTAGTCGTCGTCATGATAGTGATGATGGTGGTGGTGGCGATGGGGATGATATCCATCGTCAATAATGCATCCCGATAACAGCGTGCACAGCGCAATAATCAACGGTAACACGATCGGTTTTTTCATCCTTACTTCTCCCGCTATTCTTATTCCCCGGGGCCGAGAATGCCGCGGCGGATAACGTGAGTGTAAAGGGTTAACTTATTGATGGGATAGGATAAATCCGCAATATCGCCGCGGCGATCACCACCAGCCAAACTGGGTGCCGGCCACCGCCACGATGGCGACGACCAGCATGATAATGGTGCTTTTTTTCATTATGCCCCACCCGGCGCCGCATAGCCGCCGACAAAAAACCAGCCGAGAAAGACGACGGCGATGATAAAGATCGCCACCGGGAAAAGAATACCCAATTTCATGATTGTGTCCCTGTACCCACGAATGATGCCCTGCATGATACTGGATATCGCGGTACTTTAGTCAATATGAATGAAATTCTCCTGGCGGCGGGACTTCTTATCCTGGTACATCGCCTCATCGGCAGCGCGTAAGGCCGCTTCAACATCGATACTCTGCGGATCGCAGGTGACCACCCCGAAGCTAGCGCCCTCATAGTCGATACGCTGTTCGCCGAGGAAGTAGACGCCGCACAGAGCCTGACGCAGAGACGTGACATACGCCTGCTGTGCGGCAGGCTGCTGGGCGCTACCGACGATCAAAAACTCATCGCCGCCAAGGCGGCCAACGATATCTTCCCGGCGCGCGACAGCGGTGAGTCGTTTGCCGACCTGCACCAGAAAGCTGTCGCCGCACGGATGGCCGAACCGATCGTTAATGGCTTTGAAACCATCGAGATCGATAAAAATAAGCGAGACCTGCTGCTGCTGGGCGCGGGCGGAGGCAAAGCGTAACGCCAGCTGCTTAAACAGCGCGCGGCGATTGGGAAGCTGGGTGAGCTCATCGGTAGACGAGTGCAGCTCCAGCGCGACGTTTGCCGCCTGCAGCTGTTGCACCAGGGTGTCTTTTTCCACGTAGTGGGAAATGAGCTTCGCGAACAGGCCCATGACCTGTTCGCCTTCGAGGTTATAAGGCTGTTGTTGCCGGCTGGTGGCGCAGAGGGTGCCGAACAGAGAGCCGTCGGCCAGGCGGACGGGAATGCTTAAAAAAGTAGCGATTCCCAGCTCCTGGGCGGCGATGCAGGAGTGCCAGCGGTTGGCAACGTCATTGCTAAACGTACACTGATCCTCAAGGGCGCGTTTGCACAGGGATTCATCCCAGGGGACGGAGAATCCTTCCGGGATCTGCATTTCGCTGCTGTTGTGGGCGAACATGATCTGCTGCCGCTGGGCGTTGGTATCAATGCGGGTGAGGTAGGTGGACTCCATTCGCGTCACCGCCTCCAGCATCTCCAGCAGCTGGCGCACCAGGGTTTCCAGGGACTGTTCCGCAGCGAGGGTTTGCGACACCCGGGCAAGAATAAAATCTGACATGAATAATACAGCTCCAGCACGCCAAACGTCACCCCAGCATATTGGGCTGCAAACGGACATCAGCGTCAAATAAACAGTGATATTTTTAAATTTATCACATCTGTCTGGGGAATACTTGTCCACGCGGTGGGAAAAAAAGCCCCGTCGGGGGCGACGGGGAAAAACTCATTGATTATGGAATGATCTGTTCTCTGGTCAGTTCGAGAACAGGGCTACTCTACGGGGGAAAAGTGCAGGCAAGATGGAGAAAACGTGGAGATTCAGGCTAAAATCCCCGGGCATTCAGGAAAGGGAGGAACAATGAAAAAGCTACTGGCTATTCTGCCACTGGTATTAGCCGGCTGTGCCCAGCCGCAGCCCACTGCGCCGACGAAAACCATCGGCATGCCCAACCCCGCGGCGGTATACTGTCAGCAATCCGGCGGCACCCGGGTGCCGGTGCAAACGCCGCAGGGCGTCAGCACCCAGTGCAAACTACCCAGCGGCGAAACCCTCGACGAGTGGGCGCTGTGGCGCCGGGATCATCCGGCTAAATCGTAACCGGCAGGGCCGCCAGCCAGGCGGCCAACACCCGGGCATGATTCTGCTCGGTGTTCTTCGCGGCGTACAGCAGCGTCAGCGGCTGGCGTTGCGCCAGCGCCGCCAGCCGCAGGCCCGTTTCGCGATGGGCGTCGAGCTCCTGACGATAGCGCTGGCTGAAGTGGGCGAAATCGATCGCCTCGCCGTGAAAGGCTTTGCGCAGCTCAGCGGAAGGCGTTAACTCCTTACACCACTCATCACAGGCCAGCGCCTCTTTTTTAATCCCCCGCGGCCAGAGACGGTCGACCAGCACCCGATAGCCGTCGCTGCTTTCCTGCGGGTCATACACCCGTTTACACTGAATCATCATCCTGCTCCTTCTGTGCCATCCAGGCGAGCAACTGCGGGATTTGCCCGTCGGAAAATACCGTGATGCCGTGGGCGCGGAGTAGGTCGGCGGCCACGCCGGCGCCCGCTTTGCGCCGTCCGCGAAAGGAACCGTCATAGACAAACTGGCTGCCGCAGGTAGGGCTGCCGTCGGTGAGTAACGCTGCCTGACAGCCCGCTTCCCGGGCGGCGCTGAGCGCCAGCCAGGCGGCCAGCTGATAATGTCCGGTGACGTCGCGGCCGTCGCTTTCCACGATCCGCGCCCGTCCGGCAAGCACATCGCCGCCCGTGCCGCCGAGGATCTCCGCCGGCAGTCGGGGCGTAGGCAGACCGGCCGCCAGCTCCGGGCAGTGGATCACCAGCCGCCCCGCCTGCTGCCAGCGGGACAGCGTCGCCGCCAGCTGTGCCTTCTCGCTACCGTTATACCGCACCTGGAATCCCATCAGGCAGGCGCTGACCAAAAGCTTATTTTTCATTCTCTCTCCCTTACGCGCTTTTTCCAGTATACCTCACCCGTCGGCCACGGCGGTGGGGTGAAAATAAGGATTGTGTTCCACAGGTGGGATCGCTATTCTGACGTGCCTTGTGCTGTCCGTCTCGTCCAGACATAAGGAACCTGCTATGAAAACTCCTTTACGCCTCGCCCTTGTCGGCGATTATCACCCCGATATTGTTGCCCATCAGGCCATTCCCCTGGCGATAGACGATGCCGCCGCCGTGCTGGAGCAGCCGGTGAAATATGACTGGCTCGCCACCCCGTCGATCGCCTCCGGCGAGGCGCTGGCGGAGTACGATGCCATCTGGGTCGTTCCCGGCAGCCCGTATCGTCACCCGGAAGGCGCGTTTACCGCGATCCGCTATGCCCGGGAAAACAGCATTCCTTTCCTCGGCACCTGCGGCGGCTTTCAGCACGCGGTGATTGAATACGCCCGCAACGTGCTCGGCTGGCAGGACGCCGGACATGCGGAAACCGACAGCGAAGGGCGGATGGTGATCGCTCCCCTCAGCTGCTCGCTGGTGGAGACCTCTGCCGTCGTCGAGCTGCGGGCGAATACGCTGATTGCCCGCGCCTATGGCCGGGAGAGCATTGAAGAGGGCTACCACTGCCGGTACGGCGTGAGCAGCGCGTTTGCGGCGGAGCTGGAGCAGGGCGATCTGCGCGTCACCGGCTGGGATGAAGAGGGTGAGATCCGCGCCGTCGAGCTGGTGACGCACCCGTTTTTTGTCGCCACCTTGTTCCAGCATGAGCGTCACGCGCTGGACGGGCGTCCCGCGCCGCTGGTGCAGGCGTTTCTCCGCGCCGCGGCACAATAATTCCACCGGCAGCGGGCGCTGCCGGTCATCTTCAGGGGTGAATTTCCCGGTCACGTCCGGCGAGCGCGCCGCAGACCGCCATCACCAGCGAAATCAGCGCCACCGCCAGCAGCGGAATATGCCAGTCGCCATTGGCATCATGGATCCTGCCCATCAGCGGCGGCCCGCAGGCGGCCAGCAGATAGCCGACGCTCTGCGCCATCCCTGACAGCGCCGCGGCCTGATGCGCCGAGCTGGCGCGCAGGCCGATAAACGTCAGGCCGAGGATCATAGTGGCTCCGGAGCCAAAGCCGAACAGCAGCGTCCAGCCGATCGCCAGCTCAGGCAACAGCCACAGCCCGGCGGCGCTGATGGCGCACATCAGGGCGACCAGCACCGCGATCCCGCGCTGGTCGCGCAGCCGATGCAGGATCAGCGGTATCGCCAGGCCGGGCGCGGCGGTCGCCAGCTGCAGCAGGCCATGCAGCGAGCCGGCCTGCGCTTCGCTATAGCCCATACTCTGCAGAATCGACGGCAGCCAGCCGATAATCACGTAATAGACCAGCGAGTTGATGCCGAGGAACAGCGTCACCTGCCAGGCCAGCGCCGACCGCCAGATCCCCCGGTTATGCATAGCGCCTGAGCCGGTCAATGGCGTCTCCGCCCGGCGCCGGGACTGCGGCAGCCAGCTGAGGAGCGCCAGTAGCGGGAAGACCATCAGCAGCAGCAGCGCCCCGCGCCAGCCGAACCCGGCCATCGCCACGGGGACCACCAGCGCCGAACCAAGCGCCGCCGCGCCGCCCATCGTCAGGGAATAGGCGCCGGTCATCCGCGCGACATGCTGCGAGAAATCCCGTTTAATCAGCCCGGGCAGCAGCACGTTACCCAGCGCAATGCCGCAGCCGATTACCGCCGTGCCGATAAACAGCAGCGCAGCGGAGGGCAGGGAGCGCAGGGCAATGCCGGCGCAGATCAGCAGCATCGCCAGCAGCAGGCTGCGTTCCATGCCGAACCGGCGGGCAACCCCTGCCGCCAGCGGCGAGACAAGGCCAAAGGCCAGCAGCGGCAGGGTAGTGAGCAGCCCGGTCTGCGCGGTGGTCAGGCCATAGTCGCTACGAATCGCGTCCAGCAGCGGCGCCGCGCCGGTAAAGACCACGCGCAGGGTGGTGGCGATGAGCAGGATACCGGCAATCAGCAGCGCGGGGCGGCGGCCGGTAGAGGAGATCACAGAAGACATATCATTCTCAAGGTAACTAACGAGGGGGGTTACGATAGCGGCTTTGTCCCTCGTTTAAATCAAGCTAAAATGACAGATTATCGCTAATATCGGACAATATGATGATTGGACTGGGGCTGGATGGCTATGAACCGGACAGTGGCCACGAATCGGCCATTGCCTTTCGTATCCGGGTGGTGGAGGCGGAGCAGTATATTCCGGCGCATTCCCACCGTAAGGGGCAGCTGATCCTTGCCCTGCACGGCGCCTTGACCTGCGAGGTGGAGAACGCAATGTGGATGGTGCCGCCGCAGTATGCGGTGTGGGTTCCGGGGCAGCTGTCCCACAGTAACCGCGCTACCCCCGGCGCCCAGGTATGCTTCCTGTTCATCGAGCCGGGCGCCGCGCCGATGCCGGATCGCTGCTGTACGCTAAAGATTTCCCCGCTGGTGCGAGAGCTGATCCTTACTCTGGCGGAGCGCGGCGGAGAGTCGCTGGCCGCCCCCGCCACGGCCCGGCTGGTGCAGGTTCTGTTTGATGAGCTGCCCCGCCAGCCGCAGGAGCACCTGCAGCTGCCGGTATCAAACCACCCGAAAATTCGTCAAATGGTGACGATGATGGCTGAGGATCCGGCGCGCTGGCAGACCCTGAGCCAGTGGGCGGCGGTGTTTGCGATGAGCGAGCGGAATCTGGCCCGCCTGGTAGTGCGCGAAACGGGGCTGAGCTTTCGCCGCTGGCGCCATCAGCTGCAGCTGATCCTCGCGCTGCAGCTGCTGATCCGCGGGCAGACGGTGCAGCAGACGGCTCAGGCGCTGGGCTACGATTCCACCACCGCCTTCATCACCATGTTTAAAAAAGGGCTCGGGCAGACACCGGGCCGCTATCACGGTAGCCTGGCTACGACTTCCCAATAAACAATGAGATGATCCCGGCGGCAATCAGCGGCCCGACCGGGACGCCGCGAAACAGGGCGACGCCGAGTACTGTACCGACCAGCAGCCCGGCCACCAGATGCGGCTGGGAGCCCATCAGGGAGACGCCGCGCCCGCCGAGCCACGAAACAAACACCCCGACCGCAATCGCCAGCAGCGATTTCCAGTTCATAAAGGAGTGGATCAGCGTCGAGGGCGGCAGCGTGCCGCTGGCGATAGGCGCCATCACGCCGATGGTCAGAATAATGATCCCGACGGTCAGTCCCTGTTTCTCAACCCAGGGAAAGAAGGCGTTCAGCGGCGTGACGCGCACGATAATCAGCACGAGGATGGAGATCGCCACGGTGGTGTTATGACTGATAAAGCCGAGCGCCGCCAGACCCAGCAGGATCAACAGGGTGGTATCAAACATGTACAGAGGTCCTTGCCAAAATAAGAATGCCAAAAATATCCCGCTTACTCTACGCATCGTGGCGTGAATAAACAGGATTTTTACGCCATGCGGCGGAAATCTGGGCGGATGCCCGGTTAGCTAAGACGGCGAAAGGTCGCGATCTCTGGTCGGGCGATATGTAAATAGTCTTCGGTGTCGAGAATGATCGACCGGTCCAGGCGCCCGGCGTTAAAGGCGATTTGTGGAAAGCGTTCAAACAGCAGCGGGTCCGCCACCAGCCGCAGCGCCGGATGGAAACTGAAGGGGGGAATGGCGCCGAACACGCAGGCGGTGAGGGCCTCCACCTCCGCCGGGCTGGCCAGCGAGGCTTTGCTGCCGCCGATATGCCGGGCCAGGCTGGCGAGGTCGGCCTGCCGATCGGCGGCGAGGATCGCCAGCACATGCTGGTTGACGCCGTTTCCTTTCACTTTACAGACTAACGCTTTCGCGCCCTGGCCAAGCGCGGTGCCGCGGATTGCCGAGACGGCTTCGCACTGACCGACCGCCTCGTGCGCCATCACCCGGTAGCGGGCCCGGTGCTCGTCGAGCAGCGCGCACAGCCGCTGGTGGATATTACCTTCTACTGCTTCAAGCATAGCGTCCTCCTGACATCATAAAGCAGCCAGCTTAGCGCTGTTGCGCCGGCCTGCCAACGGTGGGCCGGGAAATTCACCATTCGCTCATTATTACTTCACAGTGCTGTGGTGCAATCCCGCAGGCGCAGATGAGTTTTGTAAATAAAAAAAAGAATGATTTTCATTTTCAATCGAACTTTTTTTATTTCGCTCAGTCTCTATCGGACGACACAGAATATTAATAATTGCCGTAATGAGGTTAGGATGATGCACGATGCAACCATGCAGGGTTCCCCACGCAAGAAATTTAATAAAATAAGGGAGCTCAACAGACGGCGGAATTACTTTACTAAGAAAGTACGTAATGCCCTGCGGGTGGGGGTGGCGAAAGCGCTCTGGGATCGCCGACGCCGTCAGCCGGTAGATTTGTCGTCTGCGAAAACCGTCCTGTTGATGCGCAATGAGGGGGCGGTCGGCGATGTAGTGGTGGATTCCGCGCTGGTGAAATGCCTGCATCAGTCAGGCTATATCGTTGATTTTTTGCTGACGACCTCTAACAGCCAGGTGATGCGTTATAACCCGCGGATCCGCCATATTTATGAAGCTGACCCGGTCACGTCCGCCGATTTTTTGCGTAAATTTAATCATAACGTTCCTCGCGACGTTATTAATGAACTGGCTAATAATAAGTACGATATTATTATTGATCCTTCGCTGTTCGATATTCCCGTGCATCGCCTGCGGCTTTTCCGACAAATAAAAGCCAAATCAGTGCTCGGGTTTAATAAATGGCCATCGATTAAGCACTACTCCCACTCTTTTGATTTTGACTGCCAGCGCTGGCACGTGACGAAAACGTTCGAGCTGATCGCCGATTATCTCCAACTGGACACCCGCGGGCTGGACGCTTACGACCTGGCGGTGCCCGGGCCGATTATGCAGGAGGTGGCGCAGTATCTGGCGTCGCTAAGCGGAAAAGCGGTGGTGATTAATATTTTTGCCGGCCATGCCGACCGCAGTCTCTCGCAGACGCAGCTGGCGGAACTGCTCGACAAACTGCTGGCCCGCCATCCGGGGAGCGCGGTTATTCTGCTCGATCACCGGCGCGAGATCCGCATCCCGCTACCGCCGGAGGTGGTGATTAACCCATTTAACACGTTACACCATGCGATGGCGCTGATCGCCCAGGCGGAGCTGATTATCTCCCCGGACACCTCGGTGGTGCACATGGCGGCGGCGTGGAACAAACCGCTGATCGCGGTCTATAAGGACGTTCTGCTTAATAACCGGCTGTGGGCCCCGGGCTATGACAACGCCAGGCAGATCATTGTTAAATGCGGGAAGGTCCATCAGCATCGCGGGCTAGTGGATAGAATTATAGCGGCGCTACCGGAGACGCTGTGAGGCGATGAGGGGAGACAGGTAGGGCTCACCTGCTGGCCGTATGCAAGAGCCAGCAGGTGAGCGAAGGTTGCATTGCCAGTCTGCAACCGCCGCTATTGTACTGTTGCCCGCGGCTCTGCCACATCCGGGAAAGCTCTTAAAGAGGTGGTCGCCGCGACTGACGGGCGGGATCACTCTTCAGTGAGCCACATATCCGCCTCTTCAAACATCTCCTGCACCGTGCGGCTGATCAGCTCTTTTTCATGCTTGCTGGCGTCGGTGTTGATCGCCGGCAGCGTCATCATCGGCTTCACCCGCACTTCCGCCTCCGGGAAAATGCGCTGCATGCGTTTGGTCAGCTCGTTAAGAATGGCCTCTCTGGCGCCCGGCAGCCCGGCAAAATTGCGCTTGTCATAAATCAGTTCCACAAACATCTTCTGTCCTCTGTATGCTGATCGCGGGCGATAGTTTTACTGTATTAATGTACAGTGTCAAGCGAATGCCGCGGCGCTGCGCATCTACCACCTCGCGCGGCGGGCGGGCTGCGCGCAAAAGCAGCAAACGGTTCGCTGGCGCTGAAGAAGACCCCTATTGACATCAAGGAGTTATTTCAGTGCTGGCGATTGATAGCTGGAGCCGATATTGACCGGTAAAACTGGCAAAACTACTGTATATATATTCAGTATTGTGTGGTGGGTTGAAAAATGAACGTTTACACGCCGGTTGAGCTACGTCAGATTGTCTCCTTTCCCTTTTTTGCCGACCTGGTGCAGTGCGGCTTTCCCAGCCCGGCTCAGGACTATGTTGAAAAGCGAATCGACCTCAACGAGCTGCTGGTGCAGCATCCCAGCGCGACCTATTTTGTCAAAGCCGCTGGCGACAGCATGATCGATGCCGGCATTGACGAAGGCGATCTGCTGGTGGTGGACAGCGCGCGTAAAGCGGAGCATGGCGATATCGTGATTGCCGCCGTCGGCGGCGAGTTTACGGTAAAGAAGCTGCAGCTTCTGCCGCGGGTGCAGCTTAATCCGATGAACCCGGCCTATTCGCCCATCGTGGTCGGCCGCGAGGAGACGCTCGATATTTTCGGCGTCGTAACCTACATCATCAAGGCGGCGGGCTGATCATGTTCGCGCATTGTGATGTGAACGCCTTCTATGCCAGCTGTCAGACCGCCTTCCGGCCAGACCTGAAGGGGCGGCCGGTGGTGGTGCTGTCGAACAACGACGGCTGCGTGATCGCCCGCTCGGCGGAGGCGAAGCCGTTTGTGAAAATGGGCGAACCCTACTTTAAGCAGAAGGCTGCGTTTCTTCGCCACGGCGTCGTGGCGTTTAGCAGTAATTATGAGCTGTATGCCGACATGTCCAGCCGGGTGATGGCCACCCTGGAAGAGCTCACCCCGCGCTGCGAAATTTACAGTATCGATGAGGCCTTTTGCGATGTCAGCGGTGTGCGTCATTGCAGAGATCTGACCGATTTTGGCCGCGAAATCCGCGCCACGGTGCTGCAGCGTACCCATCTGACGCTGGGCGTTGGCATCGCCCCGACCAAAACCCTGGCGAAGCTGGCCAACCACGCGGCGAAGCAGTGGCCGCGGCAGACGGGCGGGGTAGTGGACTTGTCCTGCCCGCAGCGGCAGCGAAAGCTGATGGCGCTGCTGCCGGTGAGCGAGGTCTGGGGCATCGGGCGGCGGATCGGCAAAAAGCTTGAAGCGATGGGGATCGGCACGGTACTCCAGCTGGCGGAGAGCGATATCCGCTTTATCCGCAAGCACTTCACGGTGGTGCTCGAACGAACGGTACGGGAGCTGCGCGGCGAGCCTTGCCTGGCGCTGGAGGAGTTTGCCCCCGCTAAGCAGGAAATTATCTGCAGCCGCTCGTTCGGGGATCGGATTACGGCCTATGAGGATATGCGCCAGGCGATCTGCAGCTATGCCGCGCGGGCAGCAGAAAAGCTGCGCGGTGAGCATCAGTACTGCCGGTTCGTCTCCGCCTTTGTCAAAACCAGCCCCTTCGCGCTGAATGAACCCTATTACGGCAACAGCGCCTCGCTAAAGCTGCTGACGCCGACCCAGGACTCCCGAGATATTATCGCCGCGGCGACGAGCTGTCTGGATGCCATCTGGAAAGCGGGGCATCGCTATCAGAAGGCCGGCGTGATGCTCGGCGATTTCTACAGCCAGGGCGTCGCCCAGCTGAATCTGTTCGACGAGCTTGCTCCGCGGCACAACAGCGCCAGACTGATGCAGGTTCTCGATCAGCTGAATGCGAAAAACGGCAGGGGGGCGCTCTATTTTGCCGGCCAGGGGATCCAGCAGCAGTGGCAGATGAAGCGAGAGATGCTCTCGCCGCGCTACACCACGCGATACGGCGACCTGCTCCGCGTCAGATAACGCGCGCTATCCCTGCACCGCGGCCGGAAAAACCGCCGCCAGCCAGTCAATAAAGACGCGGAGCCGGGGCGGGACGTGCCGGTGCCGGGCATAGACAACGTGAAAAGGATAGGGGGCCGGGCGCCAGGCGCTGAGGATCTCCACCAGTTCGCCGCTCGCCAGCGCCGGTTTCAGCGAATAGGTATAGGTCTGCACAATGCCTAAGCCGGCCTCGCCGGCGGCAATATGCGCGTTGCTCTCATTGATGCCGAGATGGGGCTCTGTCTTCAGCTCGGTGCTGACGCCGTGACGCGTAAAGCGAAACGGAAACGCTCTGCCGCTGGCCGGCGACAGATAGCTGATGAGCCGGTGGCCATGATGTAGTTCATCCGGCGAGGCGGGGGTGCCGTAGCGCTGAAGATAGCCCGGGGTGGCGCAGGTGACCAGCGTCGCCTCGCCGATTTTACGGGCGATCAGCGTCGAGTCTTCCATCGGACCGCCGCGGATGGCGCAGTCAATATTGCCGCTGATGAGGTCCGCGGGCTTATCGGCCACCTGCAAATCGATACGGATATCCGGCCAGGAGGTCATAAAGTCCGCCAGCAGCGGGATCAGCACATCGCACGCGGTCGACCCGCCGATGGCGATCCGTAGATGGCCCTTCGGCTTATTGCGGGCGGTATTGAAAGACGCGTCGATCTCTTCCAGGTCTTCCAGCAGACAGCGGGCTTTTTCATAGTACTCCCGTCCTTCCGGCGTCACGGTAATACGCCGCGTGGTGCGCTGCAGGAGGGAAACCCCAAGATGCGCCTCCAGTTGCTGAATGGTTTTGCTGAGGGTGGCGTTGGGCATATTCAGCGAGTCCGCGGCGCGGGTAAAGCTGCCGGCTTCGACAACGCGAGTGAAGGCTTTGAGAGCTGAAAACCGGTCCATTATTCGCTTTATCCTGGTTACTGGAGGTCATTATCCACCGAGGGGAAGAGTGTTTTTCAGATTAGGCCATTTTTCCGCCTCGCCGGGACGATTACAGTGCTTTCCATACCCGGCGGGGCGCGTTCGCGAGCCTGGCCTGTTTATACTCTAACCAAGGAAATGCACCATGAGCAAAAAACTTGCGGATAAAGTGGCGTTAGTCACCGGCGGCAGCGCCGGGATTGGCCTGGCGTCGGCGAAAGCACTGGCGGAGCAGGGCGCGAAGGTGTACATCACCGGCCGCCGTCAGGAGGAGCTGGATGCGGCGGTAAGATTCATCGGGCCCGCCGCCCGCGGGATCCGCGCCGACGCCGCCGTGTTAAGCGACCTTGACGCGGTATTTGCGACCATTGCCGAAGAGTCCGGCCGGCTGGATGTGCTGTTCGCCAATGCCGGCGGCGGAGACATGCTGCCGCTGAGCGCCATCACCGAAGCACACGTCGACCGGATTTTCGCCACCAACGTGCGCGGGGTGGTGTTCACCGTGCAAAAAGCGCTGCCGCTGCTCGCCGATGGCGCCTCGGTGATTTTGACCGGCTCTACGGCGGCGGTAAAAGGGACGGCTAACTTCAGCATCTATAGCGCCAGTAAGGCCGCGGTACGCAGCCTGGCGCGCTCCTGGGCGCTGGAGGTTAGCGACCGCGGGATCCGCATCAATGTGGTCAGCCCGGGGCCGGTACGTACCCCGGGTCTGGGAGGGCTGGTGGCGGAGGCGGACCGCCAGGGCTTGTTCGATGCTCTGGCGGCCGGCGTACCGCTCGGGCGGCTGGGCGAGCCGGAGGAGATTGGCCGGACGGTGGTATTTTTAGCGTCGGATGAGTCGAGCTTTATTAACGCCGCGGAGATCTATGTCGACGGCGGGCTGGCGCAAATCTAAGCGCCTGCCGTCGCCGCACCGATCTGACCGGGCAGAGGCGCTTTCAGCAGGGCGATCAGCAGCGTACTGCCCACCATGATCCCCGCCGCCAGCCACACCATTTCCGACAGGCCAGCTGAGGCGATCAGCTGGCCGCCGACAAACGCCCCGGTGCCGATGGCGGCATTAAAAATGGCCACGTAAATGGCTGACGCCGGCTGGGCGACCGCGCCCGCGCTGCGCAGCAGCCAGGTCTGTAAGCCGACGAACACAATCGCGATGCCGGCGCCCCACAGGGCTAACAGTAGCCCGCTAAAACAGAACGGCAGTGGCGCAAGACGGGCGGCGCCAAGGAGCGCCAGCGCGCCCCCGCTCAGCAGCAGCGCAGCGAAAATCAGCCCCTTCAGATGACGATCGATAAGCTTACCCGCGATAACGTTACCCAGCAGCCCGGAAACCCCTGACAGCAGCAGCAGGCCGGAGAGAGCGGTCGCCGGGACTCCCTGCAGATTTATCAGCAGTGGTTCAATGTAGGTGAAGGCGGCAAAGTGAGCGGTAATGATGCAGGCCGTGGCGCCATACAGGCCACCGAGCAGCGGATTGCGGAAGATATCGCGATAAACACGCAGCCTGACGGGGGCAGGGGCGGCCAGCGGGGGCAGCGTCGAGCACAGCACCGCAGCGGCGGCTAGTGACAGCAAGGCCATCGACATAAACGCGAGTCGCCAGCCCGCCAGGGTGGCGATAAAGCTCGCCAGCGGCACCCCCACTACGCTTGCCGCTGACACGCCGCCAAAAATGATCGCCGTGGCCAGCCCCAGCCGGTGCGGCGGCACCAGCTGCGCGGCGACAATGCCAATTAAGGCCCAGAAGGCGCCATGCGCCAGGGCGCCAATCATGCGGGCGCTCATCAGGGCGAACATCGAATAAGACCGGGTTGCGGCGAGGCAGGAAAGCGCGAGGATCAGCATCAGCCCGACCAGCAGCGCCTTGCGGGAAATACGCGTCGGCATTGCGCCGGAAAGCAGAGCCGCCAGGGCGCCTACCCAGCCATAGGCGGTGACGGCGAGGCCCACGCCGGATTCCGTCTGGTGAAAATCCGCCGCCAGGGCGCTGAGCATGCCCACCGGCGCTAGTTCGCTGGTGACGATCGAAAAGGCGCAGATCCCGAGCGCAACGACGGCAATCCAGACGCGCGCCGGCGCCGGGTGGAGGGGTAAAGCAATCTCTTTCATATCAGGCGTATCCTTAGGAAAGGAGCGTTCCGCGCGGTGCACGGACGTTCAGGTGAGGAGAGCACAGGCGATCGGATGGCCTGTTTGTCTCCGCGAATGGCGTGCAGTATCATCCCTGCGAAACTGATAAAAAAGAGCGGAAAACGGAGAGCCGTTTTCCATACATGGAAAATAGATGACCGCAGAATTCCACTGGGATGATGCTCGCATATTCCTCGCCATCGCCCGGGTGGGAACGCTGAGCGGCGCCGCCGACAAGATGAACATGGGGATTGCCACGGTCTCCCGCCGGCTGGATCGGCTGGAGCAGGCGTTGAACGTTCCGCTCTTCAGCCGCCATCAGAGCGGCTACCGCCTGACCGACGATGGCGAAGCCCTGCTCGCGCGGGCGGAGGCGCTGGAATACGCTGGCCTGGCGTTCGGCGAAGCGGCGCAACTGCAGGGGCATGTCGCCGGGGTTGTTCGCCTGGCCACCTCGGATAACCTGGCCACGCATTTTATTCTGCCCTCCCTGAAAGGGCTCCTGGACCATTATCCCGAGCTGCGGGTGGAGGTGCTGAGCGGCGTGCAGTCGGTGAACCTGCACCGTCGGGATGCCGATCTGGCGATCCGCATGGTCAAGCCTGAGGCCGGGCATCTGACGTTAAAGCGGCTGGGGACGGTGGGGTTTGGCGTCTATGGCGCCGCCGACTGTCTGGTCGGCGCGGACGGCCTGTCGCTGAGCGAGGCGGACTTTGTGGGGTGGCCGGAAACTCACCAGCACCTGCCGGCCGCCCAATGGATCACGCGCACCCTGCGCGGCCGGCCGTGTAAAGTCGAAGCCAATACGCTCGTGGCCCAGGTTTCCGCAGTATCCGCGGGCCTCGGATTGGGCGTCCTGCCGCACTTTATGGCGCGGGCCAGCGGCCTGCAGTGCCTGCAGCCGGAGATCGGCGCGGATCAGACCCTCTGGCTGGTGATGCATTCTGACCTGGCCGGATCCAGACGCGTGCGGGTTCTCGCCGACCATCTCATCGCTCTCTTTGCGGACCATCAAGATCGGCTGGCGATGCCCTGAAGGGGCGCGGCTTGGGCGTGTATCGATAAGACTGCCCGAGGCTGACGAGCCACGACTTTCTCCGCGCCAGCTAACAGTGATACTCGCCGCGCAATATTCGGCCCAATGCTGCCCCGCAGTCGGAAATACTGCAGAGTGAGAGGATATCCCCGTCCGGCAAAATAATTTTGTGTTGTTGCCAGCGCGGCATTGTTGCGCTCCCCCAGAAATGCCTGTCGATGTTAGGGTGAGACGTTTATCACCACAGGAGAACGCAAATGATTGTCAGGACCTGGCACGGTTGTGTGCCATTGCAACATGCTGAGGGGTTTGCCCGCCACCTCGAGCGGACCGGCGTGGAACACGCTCAGAGCATCGCCGGCAACCGGGGGGCGCTGGTGCGCCAGGAAAACCAGGGCGAATGGGCGCATTTCTTTCTTGCCACCTACTGGCAGGATCTCGCGGCGGTCAAAGCCTTCGCTGGCGAAGACTATCACGTCGCGGTCACCTATCCGGACGACGACGCATTCGAACTCCTCTCCGACCCCTATGTGTTTCAGCATGAAGTCGAGGCCGTGTCGCCACTGTAGGCTGATGACCGGGCAGGTGGAAGATTGGCCAGCAGCAGGCGGTTGCTGGCTGCGCGAGATCTCCTGAGGTTGCGTGTTAATTAACCAGGGACAGATCAACTGCGCCAGCGTTAGCAGGGCGGCCTATGCCGGAACCGCCGGCGCTGCCCCAACTTTTATATTGCCTATCTGCGCGATCCTGACGGAAATAAGCCGGCATGCGTTTGTCAGCATTATTCTCCCGCTGCAGATAGGTGCGTAACCAGAAACAGGCGCTTCGCTTGTCGCATCTTACATGTCCAGGAGGATTTAATGTCTGTATCTTTTCAACATCGTTTTATTCTTACAGGTGGCCCAGGGTCAGGCAAAAGCGCGATAATTGATTCGATGATAAAACGAGGTTTTTGGTGTTCTAAAGAGGCTGGAAGAGGCGTTATTCAAGATCAGGTAAACATCGGCGGTGATGCACTGCCATGGGCCAATCAGCGTGCATTTGCAGAGCTTATGCTATCCTGGGAAATGCGCTCGTGGCACGAAGCGGAGGGGCAAAAATCACTATGCTTCTTCGACCGTGGCGTTCCTGATGTTTTGGGTTATTTACGTCTTTCTGAACTTACCATACCGAGACATCTGGAAAACGCTATCGCGAAATTTCGCTATAACCGAACCGTATTTATCGCACCGCCCTGGCGTGAGATATATGTACAGGATGCCGAGCGCAAACAATCTTATGATGTTGCCGTTGCGACATATCATGCAATGGTGAAAACGTACCGTCTGTATGACTATCAGTTGATTGAATTGCCATGCGTTTCAGTTGAAGAACGTGTGGATTTTATTCTTTCCAGAGTCGTACTTTGATAAAACAGCAACTATGCGTAATGGTGAATCACCATACCTGAATCTCACGTATTCTGGTGAACATACCACACCCGTTTCTGCCACCTTGCGGGCGTCGTCAGCGCTATCATTTTTTGAAAGTCTCAGTCCATTGCGCGGCCCAATGCTTCACTGGTCATCGCTACATTCAAACCAGACTCCTTTGCGTTCAGCAACGTTAACGCAAACAGGAGTTGATGCAGGATTTGAATATAAAAACCAACGGGCAAGTGGCGTGTTGCGAAGAAGCCGTTTTGTCTTCCCTAAAATGAAATTTAATACATTGAGTATCGCGCAAATAAAGCGTCTACAAAGGCAGGAAAATCAGCCAGGAAGTCATGCTAACTGGCTGATTTTATCTAATTAGGCTTCGTTTTTGGATGACTGCTTATGAAACAGTTCGCGGAATACCGGGTAGATATCCTCCTGGTCGCGAATATGCTGCATGGCGAAATTATCAAAGGTCGCCTGCAGGTGTTCATACTCGCGCCACAGGGTCTGATGCGCCCGGCGGGTAATTTCGATATAGCTGTAATAACGCACCACCGGCAGAATTTTCTTCGCCAGCAGTTCGTGGCACAGCGGGGAGTCATCGGCCCAGTTGTCGCCATCCGACGCCTGGGCGGCGTAGATGTTCCACTGCGCCGGGTCATAGCGGGCCTGCACTACTTCATCCATCAGCTTCAGGGCGCTGGAGACAATGGTGCCGCCGGTTTCCTGAGAATAGAAGAATTCGTGCTCATCCACCTCTTTTGCCTGGGTATGGTGGCGGATATAGACCACGTCGACGTTTTTATAAGTCCGGCTGAGGAACAGATACAGCAGGATATAAAAGCGCTTGGCCATGTCTTTGGTGGCCTGGTCCATCGAGCCTGAGACGTCCATCAGACAGAACATCACCGCCTGGCTGGAAGGCTCCGGCCGTTTTTCGTAATTTTTGTAGCGTAAATCAAAGGTGTCGATAAACGGCACCCGCTCTATTTTAGCCCGCAGTTCGGCAATCTCTTTGCGCAGGCGCTCCTCCTCCAGCAGTTGCACCGGTTCGCTGCGGCTGATGGCTTCCAGATCCTCCTCCAGGGCGCGCAGTTCACGACGCTTGCCGGCGGTCATCGCCGTACGGCGGGCCAGCGAGTTCTGCAGTGAACGTACCACGCTGATGTTGGCTGGCACCCCATTGGAGGTAAAACCCGCGCGATGGGTTTTAAACTCATTCAGCTGCCGGTGCTGGTTTTTCTTCAGGTTCGGCAGGGCCAGATCTTCAAATAACAGATCCAGGTATTCATCTTTCGAGATCTGGAAGACAAACTCATCCTTTCCTTCACCATCGGCGCTGGCCTGCCCCTGACCGCTACCGCCGCCGCCGCCACCGCCCTGCGGGCGCTCAATGCGGTCGTTTTGCACAAAATGGTCGTTGCCCGGGTGGACGCGGTTGCGCAGGCCGCCGCGACCCTGATGAAACATCGGCTCGTTGATATCGTCCGTCGGGATCGAGACGGATTCTCCGCTCTCAATATCGGTCACCGAGCGCTTGTTGATGGCCTCGGAGATCGACTGTTTAATCTGCGCCTTATAACGGCGCAAAAAGCGCTGGCGGTTGACGGCGCTTTTGTTTTTCCCGTTCAGGCGTCGGTCTATGAACCAGGTCATATGCCCTCCTGTACTGCATTAGCCAACTTTACTTATCATCATTCAGCTGCAGTTGACCCGGCGGCGTGCCGCCGGGTTGGACGCATCAGGACGATTTACGAACCCGCAGGTACCACTCGCACAGCAGGCGAACCTGTTTGCGGGTGTAGCCTTTCTCCATCATGCGGTCGACAAAGTCGTCATGTTTTTTCTGCTCATCGGTTGAGGTTTTGGCATTAAACGAAATGACCGGCAACAGCTCTTCGGTATTGGAGAACATTTTCTTCTCAATAACCGTGCGCAGTTTCTCATAGCTGGTCCAGTTCGGATTACGTCCGCTGTTGTTGGCTCTGGCGCGCAGCACAAAGTTGACGATTTCGTTACGGAAGTCTTTCGGGTTGCTAATCCCGGCTGGCTTCTCAATTTTCTCCAGCTCGGCATTCAACGATTCACGGTCAAACAGCTGACCGGTGTCCGGATCGCGGTATTCCTGATCCTGGATCCAGAAGTCAGCGTAGGTGACATAGCGATCGAAAATGTTCTGCCCATACTCGGAGTAGGATTCCAGATAAGCGGTCTGGATCTCTTTGCCGATAAACTCGGCGTATTTCGGGATCAGATAGCCTTTGAGGAATTCCAGATAGCGCTCGGCCTGCTCCTGTGGGAACTGTTCGCGCTCAATCTGCTGCTCCAGCACATAGAACAGATGCACCGGGTTAGCGGCCACCTCGACGTGGTCGAAGTTAAATACCCGAGACAGGATCTTAAAGGCAAAGCGGGTGGAGAGCCCGTTCATCCCTTCATCAACCCCGGCGTAATCGCGATACTCCTGATAGGACTTCGCTTTCGGGTCGGTATCTTTCAGACTTTCGCCGTCATAGACCCGCATCTTCGAGTAGATGCTCGAGTTCTCCGGCTCTTTCAGGCGCGACAGAATCGAAAAGCGCGCCAGGGTTTCCAGGGTGCCCGGGGCGCAGGGCGCATGGGTCAGCTCACTGTTGTTGAGCAGTTTTTCATAGATGCGGATCTCTTCGGAGATACGCAGGCAATAAGGCACCTTGACGATATAGACGCGGTCGAGGAAGGCCTCATTGTTCTTGTTATTACGGAAGGTCACCCATTCCGATTCGTTGGAGTGAGCAAGGATGATCCCGTTAAACGGCAGGGCGGAGATCCCTTCGGTGCCGTTATAGTTACCTTCCTGGGTGGCGGTCAGCAGCGGATGCAGCACCTTAATCGGCGCTTTAAACATCTCGACGAACTCCATAATCCCCTGGTTGGCGCGGCACAGCGCACCGGAGTAGCCGTAGGCGTCCGGGTCGTTCTGCGCATAGTGTTCCAGCTTACGGATATCCACCTTACCGACCAGCGCTGAAATATCCTGGTTGTTTTCATCACCCGGTTCGGTTTTGGCGATGGCAACCTGCTCGAGAATCGATGGCCAGACTTTAACCACGCGGAATTTAGTGATATCGCCGCCAAACTCGTGCAGGCGCTTGGCCGCCCACGGCGACATAATGGTGCCGAGATAGCGGGTCGGGATGCCATACTCTTTCTGGAGGATCTGCGCATCTTCCTGCGGATTGAACAGGCACAGCGGGTGATCGTTGACCGGACTGCGTTCGCCGTTGGCGCTCAGCACATAGATGGGCACGCGCTGCATCAGCGCTTTCAGCCTTTCAGCCAGCGACGATTTACCACCGCCCACCGGCCCCAGCAGATAGAGGATCTGTTTCTTCTCTTCCAGCCCCTGGGCGGCATGCTTGAGGTAGGAAACGATCTGCTCAATGGCGTCTTCCATACCGTAAAACTCTTCAAATGCCGGATAGCGTGCGATAACCCGGTTTGAAAAGAGACGGGATAGCCGCGGCTCGAGAGCCGTATCAACCATGACGGGTTCACCAATGGCCATCAACAGACGTTCTGCCGCATTGGCATAGGCACTGCGATCTTGCCGGCAGATGGTAAGAAACTCCTGCAGTGTGAACTCTTCGTCCTTGGCAGCTTCGTAGCGCTGGCGATAGTGATCGAATATATTCATGGCATGCCGTCCTTTCGTTTTTTAGCACAGGTTGAGAGCCGTTCATATGAATAGTGGGGGCCCCCGGAAGACATAAGCTGAACATCGCTCTCCTGGTATCCAGCAACCCTTATGCCAGGTTGCGGGTGGGGTAGCGTGAATGTGCCCGGCAATTACACCTTCTAAATTTAAGCGTAGATGCATTTAGAAATCTTGCATGGCGCAGAAAATCAATTTCAATGACATATCAATAACTCATCCTGAACATGGCGCTTTTTGATTCGTTGGGACGCAAAGTTGTCATCGGGCTGTCACCGGATGGTAAGAGAAGGGTGGCAAAGTGAACGATTTGTGTCATATCGGGTAAAGAATTTGAGGCATGAGACCTACGACGGTACACTGCACGGGCTGATTATTTGACAACGGGAATATGGATTGTGACTAAAATCAAACTTCTGGCACTCGGCGTGCTGATAGCGACGTCCGCCAGCGCGGCGCATGCCGACGGGAAGTTCACTCTTGGGGCTGGCGTAGGGGTCGTTGAGCATCCGTATAAGCAATATGATGCGGATGTCTATCCGGTGCCGGTCATTAGTTATGAGAGCGAAAACTTCTGGTTCCACGGTCTGGGCGGGGGTTACTACCTGTGGAATGACACCAACGATAAACTGTCGATTACGGCCTACTGGTCGCCAATGTACTTCAAGCCGGGCGACAGCGACAGCGAGCAGATGCGTCGACTGGATAAACGTAAATCGACCGTGATGGCCGGTCTTTCTTATGTCCACAACACGCCCTATGGCTTCCTGCGCACGACGATTGCCGGCGATACGCTGGATAACAGCAACGGTATTAACTGGGATCTCGCCTGGCTGTACCGTTACACCAACGGTAACCTGACGCTGACGCCGGGTATTGGCGTGGAGTGGAACAGCGACAATCAGAACGAATACTACTATGGCGTCTCCCGGCACGAGTCGCGCCGCAGCGGCATGCGCAGCTATGACCCGGACAGTAGCTGGAACCCATATCTGGAACTGTCGGCTAACTATCGCTTCCTCGGTGACTGGAGCGTTTACGGCGTGGCGCGCTACACGCGTCTGTCGGATGAAATTACCGACAGTCCGATGGTGGATAAATCCTGGAGCGGTCTGATCTCCACCGGGATCACCTACACCTTCTGATTGTGCATTCTTACAGTGCGCTTCATGCATCAAAACAGGGCCTTGCGCCCTGTTTTGCTTTATGGTGGTGCATACGGTTAAGGAGGAGAAGATGGTGAAAAAAACAGTACGCTTCGGCGAGCAGGCGGCAGTGCCGGCCATCGGGCTGGGCACCTGGTATATGGGCGAACATGCGGCGCAGCGTCAGCAGGAAGTGGCTGCACTGCGGGCGGGCATCGACCATGGACTGACGGTGATCGATACGGCGGAAATGTACGCCGACGGCGGGGCGGAGGAAGTGGTGGGCCAGGCGATCCGCGGTCTGCGCGACCGGGTAGTGCTGGTCTCCAAAGTCTATCCCTGGCATGCCGGCAAAGCGGCGATGCACCGCGCCTGTGAAAACAGCCTGCGCCGGCTGCAGACCGACTATCTCGATATGTATCTCCTGCACTGGCGCGGGGATATCCCGCTGCAGGAGACGGTTGAGGCGATGGAGAAGCTGGTGGCCGAGGGCAAGATCCGCCGCTGGGGCGTCTCTAATCTGGACACCGAGGATATGCAGGCGCTGTGGCGGACGGCGGATGGCGAGCACTGTGCAACCAACCAGGTGCTCTACCATCTCGCATCGCGGGGCATTGAATACGATCTCCTGCCCTGGTGCCAGCAGCACAGTCTGCCGGTGATGGCCTACTGCCCGCTGGCGCAGGCGGGGCGCTTACGCGATGGACTTTTTCAGCATAGCGATATCATTAATATGGCTAACGCGCGGGGGATTACGGTAGCGCAACTGCTGCTCGCCTGGGTGATTCGTCATCCGGGAGTGCTGGCGATCCCGAAAGCGGCCAGTATTGAGCATGTGGTGCAGAATGCCGCAGCGCTCGACATCGTCCTTAGTGGAGAAGAGCTCGCGCAGCTGGACCGCCTCTATCCGCCGCCGCAGCGAAAAACCCGGCTGGATATGGTTTAACCCATCGTTCACGGCAAAGAAAAACAAAAGCCCCGTTACCAACGGGGCTTTTGCTATTAGCGTTTTTTCACGCTGATGGTTTGCGCCAGGCGAGAGGGCGTCTCTTCGCTGGCTTTCTGCGGCTGGGTTACGCAGCAGGTTTCGACGCAAACGAAGGTTTTGTAGCCATCGTCCGGCATATCGCCCATGCTGACGGACAGCGCCGGGCCCGGGTTCCAGGCCACCACATTGTGCTGATGATGATGCACCACGTCGATAGTGCGGTTTAGCGCGTCGTCATGGATCACGCTGCAGCTGTCGGCGTTGAGATAGACGCGATCGGTGCGGTCCGGGAAGGTCTGCACGCCGTTGCTCAGAACGCCTTCTTCGGCATTGTTCACTTTATCGATATAGCGCTCGCCAAGACCGCTCACCTTCACCGCCGCGATATCGCCGACGTTGAAATAGCTGTGCAGGGCAGAGGTGGTCTCGAATTCACCGTGGGCTTCCAGCTCGATTTCACAGGTCTTGCCCAGCTTAAAGCGGGCATAGAGGGTGAACTCGTGCGGCCAGAGCTTCATGGTTTCAGCGCTGTGCTGGAGCGCAAAGGTCAACATTACGCCGCTGTCGTCTTCGTCATGACCTTCCAGGGTCCATGGCAGATTGCGGGCAAAGCCGTGCGACGGCAGACCTTGCTGCGCAGAAGGACCAAACCAGGGCCAGCAAATCGGCACGCCGCCGCGCAGGGCGACGCCCTGTTTAAACGGGGTGTTGTTGCTCAGCCACAGAACTTCTTCTTCACCGGCGGGTTTCCAGGAGAGCAGGTGCGCCCCCTGCAGCGCCACAGAGGCTTTCACCTGCGGATGGTCGATGACAATCAGCTCCAGGTCGTCCAGCTGGCGACGGGAGATCACGGGAGAAATGGTTTCATTCACCGGGAGAGCAAAAATTTTATTTATCATTGTGCAATCCTATCTCTGCAGACAAAAAAAAGAGCGACCGAAGTCGCTCTTACAGATTACTTTTTCATCTCAACTTATTTGGAGATGTGGGCAATCAGATCCAGAACTTTGTTGGAGTAGCCGGTTTCGTTGTCGTACCAGGAAACCAGTTTCACGAAGTTGTCGTTCAGTGCGATACCCGCTTTAGCATCGAACACGGAAGTGCAAACTTCGCCGTTGAAGTCGGTAGAAACAACGTCGTCTTCGGTGTAACCCAGAACGCCTTTCATAGCGCCTTCAGAAGCGGCTTTGATGGCTTTCTTGATTTCTTCGTAGGACGCTGCTTTTTCCAGACGAACGGTCAGGTCAACAACAGATACGTTCGGAGTCGGAACGCGGAACGCCATACCGGTCAGTTTGCCGTTCAGTTCTGGCAGTACTTTACCTACTGCTTTAGCAGCGCCGGTAGAGGACGGGATGATGTTCTGAGCTGCGCCGCGGCCGCCGCGCCAGTCTTTGTGAGACGGGCCATCAACGGTTTTCTGAGTAGCGGTGGTAGCGTGGACGGTGGTCATCAGGCCTTCAACGATACCGAAGTTGTCGTTGATAACTTTAGCCAGCGGCGCCAGGCAGTTGGTGGTGCAGGAAGCGTTGGAAACGATGTCCTGGCCAGCGTAAGCGTCGAAGTTAGCGCCGCGAACGAACATCGGAGTGTTGTCTTTGGACGGGCCAGTCAGAACGACTTTTTTCGCGCCAGCGGTGATGTGTTTACGAGCGGTTTCGTCGGTCAGGAAGATACCGGTTGCTTCAGCAACAACGTCAACACCAACTTCGTCCCACTTCAGGTTAGCCGGGTCACGTTCAGCGGTAACACGGATTTTTTTACCGTTAACGACCAGATGACCGTCTTTCACTTCAACGGTACCGTCGAAACGACCGTGAGTGGAGTCATACTTCAGCATGTAAGCCATGTACTCTGCGTCTAACAGGTCGTTGATTGCAACGATCTCGATGTCAGAACGTTTCTGAGCAGCACGGAAAACAATGCGACCGATACGGCCAAAACCGTTGATACCTACTTTGATAGTCATATATTCCACCAGCTATTTGTTAGTGAATAAAAGGTTGCCTGTAAAATTACAAAAACCTTACGCAGCGTCAAGCGGAATCGTGTCAATCATTGCGACAAATCAATCCTGAGCAGACCTTTGCGCGATTGATTTGCCTCACTTTCCCTTTGAGCCCAATTCCATATGGGGGCTGCGCGCGGAATTTTAAAGGGCATTTAAGATAAAAACGTGATTTAAGTCACAATTATCTGGCTGCCTGTGGGCACCGGATAAGTTTAGAACAAAAGTGTACGCTTCATTGTTAATGTTTTGTTAGAATTGGAGCGAAAGTAGTCCATTGCAAAGCGAGATGTAAGCCCATGGCGAATAAACCCACCCCGGAAGAGCTGAAAAATGGCTTGAGCGAAATGCAGTTTTACGTGACGCAGCATCATGGCACCGAACCGCCTTTCACCGGACGGCTGTTGCACAACAAGAAAAATGGCGTGTACCACTGCCTGGTGTGCGATGCGCCGCTGTTTAACTCCCAGACTAAATACGACTCCGGCTGCGGCTGGCCGAGCTTCTACGAGCCGGTAAGCGCGGAGGCCATTCGCTATCTGACCGACAATTCGCACGGCATGCAGCGCATTGAGATCCGTTGCGGAAACTGTGATGCCCATCTCGGCCACGTGTTTCCGGATGGTCCGCAGCCGACCGGCGAGCGCTATTGTGTCAACTCGGCATCGCTGAGCTTCACCGATGAGCAAAATGGCGAGCAAATCAAGGGTTGAAGAAACGATTCAGCAAATTATTCCAGGCGGAGGTGAGCGGAAGATGGATATTGAGCAAATTATCGACAGTATGACGCCGGAAGTGTATCAGCGTCTGGCGACGGCGGTAGAGCTGGGAAAATGGCCGGATGGCGTCGCGCTGACGCCGGAGCAGAAGGAAAATAGCCTGCAGCTGGTGATGCTCTGGCAGGCCCGGTATAACACCGACGCCCAGCACATGACCATTGACACCAGCGGGCAGATGGTAATGAAGAGCAAACAGCAGCTGAAAGAGGATTTTGGCATCGTGCCGAAGCCGATCGCCACCGTTAAACTGCAATAAACCGCCGGCCGGCGGTGAGACGTTCCGGCGTCGGGTAACCGCGCGCCGGATGGCGTCATGTCGAATGACCGCGTCCGGCGGTCAGCCGCTTCGCTTACTTTTTGTTCATCATCGCTTTCAGATCGGCAAACGGGTTGTAGGTGGCCTCGCCGACGCTCTTTTGCGCATCTTCTCCTGCCACCACCGTGGAGCCATACTGATCGGCTTCGGTGTACTTGGAATGTTCGTGATCGTGACAGTACAGGCACAACATCTCCCAGTTGCTGCCATCTTCCGGGTTATTGGAGTGGTCGTGATCGATGTGGTGCACCGTCAGCTCGCGCAGATTGGAGTAGACAAACTCCCGTGAGCAGCGTCCGCACACCCAGGGAAAAAGCTTGAGCGCCTTTTCGCGGTAACCCACTTCCAGACGTGCGTAATTTTTGGGGATATAGGCCATGGCCCCCTGCCTCCTGTCAAACGGTTAAGCTGCGCCAGCCCCTGGCGCAGCGGATAACAGGCATCATAACCTATCCCGGGCGGCGCGATATACCTGCATTGCAGGCGATGCTGCCTGCGTCACGCCTCCCGGTGCCGACGATGCGGCGGAACAGCCATGATTAGTGTTTGATCCCCAGCGATTCCGCCAGCTGACGGGCCAGCTGATTCTGGTCATCGGCGCCATATTCCCAGAACATGGCCCCGGCGAGGCCCTTCGCCTTGATATAGTCCGCCTTAATGGCTACCGAGCGCGGGTTCTCATAGGAGAGGGCGAACAGCGGCTTGCCCTCCGCGGACTGCACCGACAGCCACGGAACCTTCGCCTCATCGTCCCAGTGCTCGGTAAAACGCTTTTGCGGATCGTTGAGCAGTTTGCCCACGATATCATTGTATTTCACATAGGTGTCTTTGCTCAGGTCATAGCCCAGCGAGGCAAACAGCGCGATCTGTTGTGGCCCAAAATAGGGCTGGGTGACCGGATTGTTTTGCGCATCCGCTTTCGTCCAGTCAATCCCCGGCTCGACCGCCCGTTTCGGTACCCGGCCATAAAAACCAATCCCGAGGTTCATTTGGCTGGGTTTAAGCCCGGCGGCCAGGTAATTGTTGACCACAAAATCGGCGCTGTATTTATCCGCTGCGGCGACCGTCGGCCAGTGGCTGGAGTCATACAGATTCGAGTTGAAGTACTGCGTGCCGTAGGCCATGTCGTAGGTCATCAGGTTGATGTAGTTCAGCACCGGGGCCACCGCTTTGACGTCCACCCAGCTTTTCGGGCTCTCGGCATTGGCGCCCACGGCGATAGTCACCAGCTTTTGCTCACCGACTGCCTCACGCAGCGATTTCAGCAGGGCAGTGAAGTTGTCACGGTCAGCCGGCTGGCTGGCCACCAGTCCCCAGGCGCCGTTGACCGGAAACTCCCAGTCGAGGTCAATGCCGTCCAGACCATATTGCTGGATGATTTTCTGCGCGGAACGAATAAAGACGGCGCGACTTTCTGCGGTCGCCGCCGCGCCGGAGAAACCACGAGCGCCCCAGCCGCCGACCGACAGCAGGACTTTGAGGTCCGGATTCTGTTTACGCAGGGCGGGGAGCTTTTGCAGATCCGCCTGCACCTTCGGCGACAGCCAGATCTCGTGCAGATGAGCAGGATCCTTCAGGGCCGCATTGGTCTCGTCTTTTTCATCATTATAGATAAGGCCAAACGAGTAGTTGAGATGGGTGATCTGCCGGACGTCCAGCTTATCGATATCACCGCCCGGCCCGGCGGTGACGTCGCCGCCGCCGTTAAAATAGCCGACGGACATCAGCGGTTGGGCAGAGAGCGCGGAAGCGCAAAGCAAGGGCAAAGCTGCCAGCAAGGGCAAACGTTTCATAGTGGTTCCTCTTTGACATAAAAATAACCACGCCACGGAAATGGCGTGGCGAAAAAACAGCCTTGCCAGACTAGCAGCAATAACCTGTTGAAACTGCGAGAGAGTTCAATTTATGGACAATAGCGAGGCGGCAGAAGAAGACCCGGCGCGAGGGCGCCGGGGGGGAGGGATCAAGCCTGAGTTTCCCGCCAGTCGTCGAGGGTATAGAGCGTGGCGCCCGCGGCGGCCATCTCCATAAACGCCTGGCTGCTGTCCTGCGGCTGCAGATTTACGCCGCGACAGCCGTCGGTGATGACGTTGACCGCGTAGCCCAGCGCCAGGGCATCCAGCACGGTGAACTTAACGCAGTAATCGGTGGCGAGGCCGAGAACGGTCAGCTCCACGATCCCCTGACCACGCAGCCAGCCGTCCAGTTCGGTTTTCTGCCGGTGACCGTTGTCAAAGAAAGCGCTATAGCTGTCGATGCTCCGGTTTTGCCCTTTGTGGAACACAGCGGCGATCGCCTGCTGCTTGAGCAGAGGATGCAGCGCCGCGCCTTCGCTGTGCTGCACGCAGTGATCCGGCCAGAAAGTTTGCGCCAGGCCGTCCAGCTCGCCCTCGGTGTAGGGTTCCACCTGGTGCTGGCTGGCGAAACTGCCGTGATCCGCCGGATGCCAGTCCTGGCTGGCGACGATGGGCTCGCCGCGCGCCAGGCTCCAGTCGATAAGCGCATTGGCTACGTCGACGGTACTGTCGCCTTCAGGAACCGCCAGCGCGCCGCCGGCGCAAAAGTCGTTCTGCAAATCAACCAGTAACAGCGCTCGATGTGCCATACGTCCTCCTTAAGCCTCGTCGGGGGTGAGTTCGCCACGCAGATTTTGCTGCATCGCCGCGCGAATGGCGTCAACGTCCAGCTGCTGGCTAAGCAGATAGTGTAGCTTGGTCAGCGTCGCTTCCACCGTCATATCGAAACCACTGATGACCCCCGCCTGGGCGAGGGCGTTGCCGGTGGCATAGCCGCCCATGTTCACCTTTCCGGACATGCACTGCGTCAGATTGACCACCACAATACCGCGCTGGCTGGCTTCCGCCAGCACCTGAATAAACTCGCCATTCTGTGGGGCATTGCCGACGCCATAGGAGCGGAGGATCAGCGCTTTCACCGGTTGGCGCAGAAAATTACGCACCACGTCGGCGGAGATGCCGGGGTAAATCGTCACCACGCCAATCGGCTGCGGAGTGATGGGGTGCACGATAAGCTCTCCGCTACCCTGCGGCGCCGGCGGAGTACCGAGACGGCGAATATGGATCCCGGCCTCCAGCAGCGGGGCAAGGTTTGGCGAGGCGAAAGCGTCGAAGCCGTCGGCATGGGCTTTGGTGGTGCGGTTGCCGCGGAACAGTCGATTGTTGAAGAACAGCGCCACTTCGTTAATCGGATAGTTGGCGGCGACGTACAGGGCGTTGAGCAGGTTAATCTGACCATCGGAACGCAGCTCGGCCAGCGGGATTTGTGACCCTGTCACAATGACCGGCTTACCAAGGTTTTCCAGCATGAACGACAGCGCCGAGGCGGTAAACGCCATGGTGTCGGTTCCGTGGAGGATCACAAAGCCATCATACTCCTCATAATGGCTGCGGATATCGTCGGCGATGTGCTGCCAGTCCTCGGGGGTCATATCGGATGAATCCATCAGCGGATGGTATTCATGGATCGTGAAGTCCGGCATCTCCGGACGATGGAACTCCGGCATCAGCGCCAGCTGACGCTGCAGATGGCCGGAAACGGGTACATAGCCGTGTTCAGAGCGCTGCATACCGATGGTCCCACCGGTGTAGGCAACGTAAATCGATTTTTTTTGCATAGCATCGCTTAGGTTGGTCGTAGACAGGCGCAGTATAAAGAGACGCAGGAAAAAATACAGCGTCGGTCGCGGGCTTTGTGGCAGTGTTGGCAGGAGAGGGAAAAAGGCTGCCCCGGGAGACGGGGCAGCCGCTGCGTATTAACGGATGTTAGCGCAGGTCAGGCAGAAGGCATAGCGATTCTGCGGGTCGTTAAACGCCGCCAGCTTGTCGCTCTCCGCTTTCACCGTCTCGGCCGCCGCGGCGACCGGCGCAGGCAGCCAGGCCTGAATGGCCGCCGGCAGCGAGGCGCGTACCGAGCCGGTCAGGCTGTCCAGCACCATCGAGAAGAAGGTCGGCTCTTCCTGATAGTAGTTGAGGTGCCAGGTTTTCAGCTTCGCCAGCTCGGCGGCTTTGGCCACCGCGTCGTCGAAGTCGCCGAGGCTGTCGACCAGGCCGTTGGCTTTGGCATCTTCCCCGGTCCAGACGTGGCCCTGGGCAATCTGATCGATTTTCTCCGGCGTGCTCTTGCGGGCGTTAGCCACCAGGGTGATAAAGCGCTGATAGCCATTCTCAATGCTCAACTGCATCAGCTGCTGCACTTCCGGCGGCAGCGCTTTGGTGCTGGAGACATCCGCCAGCGGCGACGTGGCGACGCCGTCGGTGTGGACGCCAATCGACCCGAGGGTATTTTCCACGGTGTTGATCACCCCAAAGATGCCAATGGAGCCGGTGAGGGTGCTTGGGTTCGCCACGATGTAATCCGCTGGGGTGGAGATCCAGTAGCCGCCGGACGCCGCCATGCCGCCCATCGAGACCACTACCGGTTTACCGGCGGCTTTGGCTGCCGCCAGCTCTTCACGAATGATTTCCGAAGCGGTTACGCTGCCGCCCGGGCTGTTTACGCGCAGAACGATGGCCTTAATTTTCGGATCGAGGCGCGCATCGCGAATTTGCGCTGCGGTGGTGTCGCCGCCGACGTTGCCCGGGGTCTCTTCACCGTCCATGATGGCGCCGTTGGCGAAGATTACCGCGATGGCGGAACCCTGGTCAGACGGCGTCTTCACGTTGTAGTCGTAATAGCTGATCGCCCGGTAATTGTTATCCGCTTTGCTCCAGCCAAACTGTTTGGTCAGCGCCTTTTCCACTTCCGTGGAGGTCGCCAGCTCATCCACCAGCTTATTGTCCAGCGCATATTTCGCCGTATCGCCGCCCACCTTACGCAGGCCATCGATAATGCCCTGGGCGCCCGGGAAGAGCTGCTGGGCGGTGATCTGGCGGTTGGCGGCAATGGTGTTGAGGTAGTTCTGCCACAGTTCGCCAATCCAGCGGCTATCCGCTTCGCGGGCGGCAGGGGACATATCATCGCGGATGAATGGTTCGACGGCGGATTTATAGGTGCCGACGCGGAAGACATGGGTGGAGACCTTCAGCTTATCCAGCAGCGATTTGTAATATAGCCCGTTGGTAGCGAAGCCGTGCAGGTCTACCTCGCCCTGCGGCGAGAGCCAGATTTTGTTGGCGAAGCTCGCCAGGTAGTACTGGCCCTGGCTGTAGCTGCTGCCTACGGCATACACCGGTTTGCCGCTATCGCGGAATTCGCGCAGCGCTTTGCCGATGTACTGCATGGATGGCTGGTCGCCGCCGACGAAGTTTTTCAAATCCAGCACAATACCGGTGATATTGCGGTCATCCTTCGCCTGGCGAATGGTCTGCACGATATCGAACAGGGAATTCTCCTGCAGACGGTCCGAGCTGGCGCCAAACAGCTGGCGGCCAATCACGCCGAGCTTGCTGCTGGCGGATGGTTTATCCACCACCACGCCGGTAATATCCAGCAACAGCGCGCCGCGCGCGGCATGTTCGCTGGTGGTGCTGCTGAACTGGCTCCAGATGCCGATACACACCAGCACCAGCACCAGGAAGATCGCATTGAGGGCCAGTTTGCGAATAAAGTTGAGTATCCGCCACGTCCATTTAAAAAAGCTGGCAATCAGTCGCCAAAGGGTTCGCATGTCTTCTCCCTAACGTTATCTAAAAAGGGCAGGCCGCAGGGGCCGCCGCGTCTGGCTATCCTAAAGAGTGAGCCGTCGGTTGTCAGCAGGAATCACCGACCGCGCTGTAACAAAATCCTTGTGCATGTTAATTTTATGAAAAATGACATCACAGGAGTTATACAGATGGATGCTCTCGATCTACTGCTTAATCGCCGCAGCGCTTCCCGCCTGGCGGAACCTGCCCCGGCGGGCGAACAGCTGGAAAACATTCTGCGCGCCGGGCTGCGCGCCCCGGATCATGGCACCCTGCAGCCGTGGCGCTTCTTTATTATCGCCGATGACGGCCGCGAGCGCTTCAGCCAGTTGCTGGAAAAAGGGGCCAGAGAGGCCGGCCAGGATGAGAAGGGAATTGAGAAAGCCCGCAATGCGCCGTTCCGCGCGCCGCTGATTATTACCGTGGTCGCGCGCTGTGAAGACCACCCTAAGGTGCCGCGCTGGGAGCAGGAGATGTCCGCTGGCTGCGCGGTGATGGCGATGCAGATGGCGGCCCTGGCTCAGGGATTCAACGGTATCTGGCGCAGCGGAGCATTGACCGAGAGTCCGGTGGTGCGGGCCGGCTTCGAGTGCCGCGAACAGGATAAAATTGTCGGCTTCCTCTATCTGGGGACGCCGCAGCTAAAAGCCTCAACCACCATTGCCCTGCCGGATACCGCGCCGTTTGTGACGCGATTCTGAGTCCGCGTGTGTTATGCCGGGTGGCGGCTGTCGCCTTACCCGGCCTACGCTCGTACGACCTGTCGTTAATTTATTCACTTTTCTTGCTGAAACTGCCGGTGCTGACGGCCTCAAAATCGCTGAGACGTTCCCGGCAGGC
>NZ_JAGRQY010000001.1:0-15802 GCF_018223905.1 Klebsiella sp. 28 | reverse complement strand
CTGCTGAATGAGCAACGTTTCCGCCGCCTGAACGCCCAGCAGCCTGAAGTGGCGGAGCAGCTATGGAAAGACGCCGCCGCCGATCTGCAGAAGCGCTATGACTTCCTCGCCCAGCTGGCTGGCAAAGCGGAGAAATCGCCAAGCGAAGGTTAACCGCCCCGTCACCTTTGTCCATAAAAAAAGCCCGAACACAACGTTCGGGCTTGTCGTTTTACCGATAAACAACATCATTCCGCAGAATGAGACGGCAACAATAAATTATTGGCATGACAATAAAGGCATATAACGCGCAAATAATACGTGATTAGCCCGGGCATGTATAATTTTTATTTTGTATATTATCTATAAATGCATTCAGCATAATTATCACCATTTCATTGGTATTATTTATTTTAGATTTTACTTATATCGTAACAATTGAGTCTTACCGGATCTCAGACCGCTCCTTTAGCATGAGTTCACTTCCCACCCGGAAGTTAAAACATAAAAACAGTTAAAGGAATTTCTTCATGAAAAGAAAAGTACTGGCCCTCGTTATTCCGGCTTTATTAGCCGCCGGTGCCGCGCATGCGGCGGAAATTTATAATAAAGACGGGAATAAATTAGATCTCTATGGCAAGGTAGATGGTCTGCATTATTTCTCCAGCGACTCGAAAAAAGACGGCGATCAAACTTATTTACGTTTTGGCTTTAAAGGCGAAACCCAGATCAACGATATGCTTACCGGCTATGGCCAGTGGGAATATAACGTTCAGGCCAACAACACCGAGACCTCCAGCGATCAGGCGTGGACCCGTCTGGCATTCGCCGGTATCAAAGTGGGCGATTACGGCTCCTTCGACTACGGTCGTAACTACGGCGTGCTGTACGACGTTGAAGGCTGGACCGATATGCTGCCGGAGTTCGGCGGCGACTCCTACACCTATGCGGATAACTTTATGGCAGGCCGCGCCAACGGCGTCGCAACCTACCGCAACAGCGATTTCTTCGGTCTGGTGGAGGGTCTGAACTTCGCCCTGCAGTATCAGGGTAAAAACGAAGGCCAGAACGCGCAGGATATCAACGTCGGCACCAATAACCGCAGCAGCGACAGCGATGTTCGCTTCGACAATGGCGATGGTTTCGGCCTCTCCACTTCCTACGACTTCGGCATGGGTATCAGCGCGGCGGCAGCTTACACCTCGTCTGACCGTACTAACGATCAGATGACCCAGACCAACGCGCGCGGCGATAAAGCGGAAGCCTGGACCGCCGGCCTGAAGTACGACGCCAACGATATCTACCTGGCGACCATGTACTCTGAAACCCGCAATATGACCCCGTACGGCAATGACGGCGTGGCCAATAAAACGCAAAACTTCGAAGTCACCGCGCAGTATCAGTTCGACTTCGGCCTGCGTCCGGCCATCTCCTACCTGCAGTCCAAAGGCAAAGATCTGTACAATAACGGCCGCTATGCCGATAAAGATCTGGTCAAATATATGGACGTTGGCGCAACCTATTACTTCAACCGTAATATGTCCACCTATGTTGATTACAAAATCAACCTGCTGGATGGTAACGACAAATTCTACGAAGACAACGGTATCTCTACCGATAACATCGTCGCCCTGGGCCTGGTTTACCAGTTCTAATGCGCCTGCCCGCCGGTTCCGGCGGGCTTTCCCCCACCCGCCTCGCTGCAGATAAAACAAAACGCTATATCTCGCGGACTAAAATAGCCGTCCGTTTAATGATATAGTCATGGCCTGTCAGTGCTTGCCCGAGGACGTCCATCATGCACCACCATCCGGTAAAATCTTCCCGAATTATCTCCGTCGCCTACGATGACGCCTCCGCCACACTGGAAATCTATTTCTATCACCAGCCGCCATTACAATATACCGGGGTCCCACCGCGTATTTTTCATGATTTTTTACAGGTGGTGTCAAAAGGCCGGTATTATGATGGGGTGATCAAAGGAAAATTTCCCGAACGCAAGCTACGTTAATGTCAAAGTGTGACTGCGGTCATGATACAAAACGTGCCCTAATACCGTACAATATGAAGGGATACTAAAACAGGAGGTTTTATGAGCAGAATGATTCTTGTCCCTATCGATATCTCTGATAAAGAATTTACTGAACGCATTATCAGTCACGTTGAATCGGAAGCGCGGATTGACGACGCCGAGGTGCATTTCCTCACCGTGATCCCTTCTCTGCCCTATTATGCCTCACTGGGAATGGCCTATACCGCTGAGCTTCCCGGCATGGACGAGCTGCGTGAGGGTTCTGAAACGCAATTGAAAGAGATCGCGAAGCAGTTCTCCATCCCGGAAGACCGGATGCATTTTCACGTCGCGGAAGGATCGCCAAAAGATAAAATCCTTGCGCTGGCCAAGTCGCTGCCAGCCGACCTGGTGATCATCGCTTCGCACCGGCCGGATATCACAACTTATCTGCTGGGCTCCAACGCCGCCGCGGTGGTTCGTCACGCCGAGTGCTCGGTACTGGTGGTCCGCTAACGCCGCAGCCCGCCGCCCGGCGGGCTTTTTATTTCCGCATCAGCCGCCCCCGCCTGGATGCTCGCTGCCGAAAGTGCCGGAAAGATGCTGACATTCCGCCCCTGAATCCGTACCATACACGCCACGGTTGCCTGTCAAACCTCAATAATTGCTACGCGCCAGCGCCACGTTGTTCAGCGGCTGGCAGAATGCGTGCTCTTCTGATGCCACACTATGAATTGAGCCACTATTACATGCTGCAAAACCAAGAAATCAGTAAAAAAGAAAAGTACAACATCGATAAGCTGCAGAAACGTCTGCGCCGCAACGTCGGTGAGGCGATTGCCGACTTCAATATGATTGAAGAGGGCGACCGCATTATGGTTTGTCTTTCAGGCGGCAAGGACAGCTATACCATGCTGGAGATCCTGCGCAATCTGCAGAAAAGCGCGCCCATCTCCTTCTCGCTGGTGGCGGTGAACCTCGATCAGAAGCAGCCAGGGTTCCCGGAGCATATTCTGCCGGCGTATCTGGAGCAGCTGGGGGTTGAATACAAGATTGTCGAAGAGAACACCTACGGCATCGTCAAAGAGAAGATCCCGGAAGGAAAAACCACCTGCTCGCTGTGCTCTCGCCTGCGTCGCGGCATCCTCTATCGTACCGCCACCGAGCTTGGGGCGACCAAGATCGCCCTCGGCCATCATCGCGACGATATCCTGCAGACGCTGTTTTTGAATATGTTCTACGGCGGCAAAATGAAAGGGATGCCGCCGAAGCTGATGAGCGACGACGGCAAACACATCGTCATCCGCCCGCTGGCCTACTGCCGGGAAAAGGACATCGAGCGCTTCTCCCAGGCCAAAGGCTTCCCGATTATTCCGTGCAACCTGTGCGGTTCGCAGCCAAACCTGCAGCGCCAGGTGATCGCCGATATGCTCCGCGACTGGGATAAGCGTTATCCTGGGCGCATTGAAACCATGTTCAGCGCGATGCAGAACGTGGTGCCTTCGCACCTGAGCGACGTCAATCTGTTTGATTTTAAAGGTATCACCCACGGCTCAGAGGTGGTGGATGGTGGCGATCTGGCGTTTGACCGGGAAGATATTCCCCTGCAGCCCGCCGGCTGGCAGCCGGAAGAAGAAGACGCCCGTCTCGATGAGCTGCGTCTGAACGTGGTGGAAGTGAAATAACCCTCACGCGTCTCAGGCAGCCGCCTGAGACGCACTCTCCTGCCCTTACTTCAGCAGTCGTACGCGGCAGGATTTACCTTTGATCTTGCCATTTTGTAACTGCTTATACGCCTTCTGCGCCATATTCTGGCGGATCGCCACATAGACGTGGGCCGGGTGGACGGTAATTTTGCCGATATCGGCACCATCAAAGCCCATATCCCCGGTCAGGGCTCCCAGCACATCTCCCGGGCGCATTTTCGCCTTTTTCCCGCCGTCGATACACAGCGTCGCCATCTCCGCCGTCAGCGGCGCGATGGTGTTGCCCGTCGGCGCCGGCAGCCAGTTCAGGGAAAGCTGCAGCATGTCGGCCAGAATAGTGGCGCGCTGCGCCTCTTCCGGCGCACAGAAGCTGATGGCCAGCCCTTGTTCACCGGCGCGGGCGGTACGGCCGATGCGGTGAACATGCACCTCCGGATCCCAGGCCAGCTCGAAATTCACCACCAGCGCCAGGGATTTGATGTCCAGACCGCGGGCAGCGACGTCGGTCGCCACCAGAACCCGGACGCTGCCGTTAGCGAAGCGCACCAGCGTCTGATCGCGATCGCGCTGCTCAAGGTCACCATGCAGCGACAAGGCGCTCTGCCCGGCGGCGTTGAGCGCATCGCAGACCGCCTGGCAATCGCGTTTGGTATTGCAGAACACCACGCAGGATGCCGGCTGATGCTGGCTGAGCAGGCGCTGCAGCAGGGCAATCTTACCGTGGCGGGAAACTTCAAAGAACTGCTGCTCAATCGCCGGGAGCGCATCGACAGTGTCGATCTCAATGGTCTGCGGATTGCGCTGCACCCGGCCGCTGATCGCCGCGATTGCCGCCGGCCAGGTAGCAGAAAACAGCAGCGTCTGCCGGTCAGCCGGTGCGAAGCGGATCGCCTCATCAATGGCATCGCTAAAGCCCATATCGAGCATGCGGTCCGCTTCGTCCATCACCAGGGTCTGCAGCGCGTCAAGGGAGACCGTTCCCTTCTGCAGATGATCGAGCAGACGGCCCGGGGTGGCGACGATAATATGCGGGGCATGCTGCAGGGAATCTCGCTGGGCGCCAAAGGGCTGCCCGCCGCAGAGCATCAGAATCTTGATGTTCGGCAGGCAGCGCGCCAGGCGGCGCAGCTCGCCGGCGACCTGATCGGCCAGCTCGCGGGTCGGGCACAACACCAGCGACTGGGTCTCGAAGCGCGCCGGATCGATATGCTGCAGCAGACCCAGCCCAAATGCGGCCGTTTTTCCGCTGCCGGTTTTTGCCTGCACGCGCACATCTTTCCCCGCGAGGATCGCCGGCAGGGCGGCGGCCTGAACCGGGGTCATCGACAGATAACCCAGCTCGTTAAGGTTGGCTAATTGGGCGGCAGGTAAAACAGTCAGGATAGAAAAAGCGGTCACAATGTATTCTCGTATTAAAAGGCAGACAATCTGCAGGCGCGTATCCTCGCAGATCTCCGCGCCTGATGCGACAATTTAATCGGCTCTTCGTCAGGCGGCGGATCGGGCTGGGGCTGCGGACGCGGTCGTGGATCGGGTAAAGGAGCCGGATCGTTCGGCTCGGGCGAGATAGGGATAGACTGGGCTGTCAGCTCTGAAGCGTAATACATAGAGGCCTCCCGGAGAGTGATACGGGCGTACCCGCAGGCGTCAACGGCCAGAAACCGTCGGGTGTCTTAGTAAGGGTAGAAGCTGGTCCGGAGAGCGCAAAAAAAAAGCCGACTCAACAAAGCCGGCGTCGTACGAATCAATTGTGCTATGCAGTAATTCAAAAAAGGAAGTAAGACAATATGGAGCGCAACGCCCATCGCTTGACGTTGCATTCACCTGCGAGAGAGATATTGCCCTGAATGGGTAGATGGTTTATTGATTTCGCTCAAACATTGCCGGGTTTTCCCGGCACTACGGCCGCTAAAAGGCGATTCTTTACAGCCATTTACTGCGATGTAACCACCACGCAACACCACCGATGACAACGACTAACATCAAGCAGAAAAGGCTAAACCCCAGATGCCAGCTGTTGCCAGGGATCCCGCCGAGGTTGACGCCGAACAGGCCGGTTAAAAAGGTGCTGGGTAGAAACACCATCGCCATCAATGACATGGTATAGGTCCGCCGCGCCAGCGACTCCTGCATAATCTGGGCGATCTCGTCGCTCATGATCGCCGTCCGCGCGATACAGCTGTCGATCTCATCCAGACCGCGCCCCAGCCGCTCGGCGATATCCTGCATTCGCCGCCGCTGATCGTCACTCATCCACGGCAGCCGCTCGCTGGCCAGCCGGGCATAAACGTCGCGCTGCGGCGCCATATAGCGGCGCATCACAATCAGCTGCTTACGCAGCAGCGCGAGAAATCCGCGCGGCGGCACCTGCTGATCGAGCAGGTCGTCTTCCAGGTCGATAATGCGATCGTGCAGTTGTTCGATAAACTCGCTGGCATGATCGGTCAACGCATCGCAGACCTCCACCAGCCAGCTGCCGCCGTCCGTCGGGCCATTACCTTCCTTCAGGTCGCCCAGCACATCGTCCAGCGCCAGTACTTTGCGCTGACGAGTGGAGACGATCAGCCGCTCATCCATATACAGGCGCATCGCCACCAGCTGGTCGGGCCGCTCATCGGTACTGCCGTTGATACAGCGCAGGGTGATCAGCGCCCCGTCACCGATCCGCGTCACCCGCGGCCGGGTGCTCTCCCCCGCCAGGGCATCGCGTACGTTATTGGGCAGCAACGGGGTGGCCGCCAGCCAGTCGGCGCTGTCGCTATGGGTATAGTTGAGATGCAGCCAGCAAGGCTTGTCTTTGTCGATAATATCGTCATCGGCGAGCGGCTTAACGCCCCCCTGCCCGTCGAGCACCCACGCGAAGATCGCGTCCGGTATCTGCAACTCCGAGCCTTTAATCGCGTCCACTCAACCTCCGTTAATCCATATCTGCTAAATTACACGCCTTCTCTATAAGGTACGCGAAAGCGCGCATTCTTGCTTTTAATGACCCGGAAATACAGGCCTAGTCGCTTCATTGAAAAGCGCATTCGCCCCGGTCGCGGCGCTCCCCTCATTTAACGTTAAAACTTAGTGAAATCAAGTTCTTCACGATTCAACACATACAGAGCGACGTTTTGCCGTTTATTTTGCAACTTCTTGCTGTATTATGCTGTTTATTGCGTTAATTTGCGGAGTCAATGGCCATGCATAAGCTCGCCAGGCAAAAACATATTCTCGACAGGCTTAGCGAAACCGGTCAGCTGAGCATTAGCGAACTGGTTGCAGAGCTGCAGGTGTCGGCCGATACCATTCGCCGCGATCTGAGCGACCTGGAACAACAGGGCGTGCTGCAGAAAAGCCACGGCGGGGCCATCGCCCTTAACGTCCCGGCCATGACGAGCCAGGGCAGAAACGCTCTTCTCACCCAGACCAAGCAGCGCCTGGGTCAGCAGGTCGCCGCGCGCATTCCCTCTGGCTCGACGCTGTTTCTCGACGCCGGAAGCACGCTGCTGGCGGTGGCAGCCCAGCTGAAAGGGCCGTTGACCGTGATCACGGCTTCTCTGGATATCGCTCAGCTGTTCAGCGACCGTGCCGATATCCAGCTGATCCTGCTTGGTGGCCAGTGGGATAGTAAACAACGGCTGTTCGCCGGCAGCGCCACCCTGTCGCTGGTCAGCCGCTACCGGGCCGATATCGCCATTCTCGGCGCCTGCGCGCTCCATGCCGGGCTGGGTCTGAGCGCCAGCCAGGAGGCTGATGCCGACGTTAAACGCGCCATGCTGGCCGCCAGCGCCGAGCACTGGCTGGTGGCGGACCATACCAAACTCAACCGCTGCGAACCGTGGCGGGTGGCCGGGCTCAGCGACATTCACCATCTTTTTCTTGATCGTCTCTGGGCTGAGCTGGGGGATGACCCCGCCCTCTCTGTACATATTGCTGACGCTTAACAACGTGGAGAACCTGATGAGTAACAACACGATAAATATCGCCCTGATTGGCTACGGATTCGTCGGTAAGACCTTCCACGCGCCGCTTATCCGTTCGGTGCCGGGGCTGAACCTGGCGTTCGTCGCTTCCCGCGATGAAGAGAAGGTCAAACGCGACCTGCCGGACGTCACGGTGATCGCCTCCCCGGAAGCAGCGGTCCAGCATCCGGACGTTGACCTGGTGGTCATCGCCTCCCCTAACGCCACGCACGCCCCGCTGGCCCGCCTGGCGCTGAACGCCGGCAAACATGTGGTGGTGGATAAGCCCTTTACCCTCGATATGCAGGAGGCCCGGGAGCTGATCGCCCTGGCGGAGGAGAAACAGCGTCTGCTCTCCGTCTTCCATAACCGCCGCTGGGACAGCGACTATCTCGGGATCCGTCAGGTGATTGAGCAAGGCACCCTCGGCGCGGTGAAACACTTCGAGTCGCATTTCGACCGCTTCCGCCCGGAAGTCCGCGTGCGCTGGCGCGAGCAGAACGTCCCGGGCAGCGGCTTGTGGTTCGACCTGGGGCCGCACCTGATCGACCAGGCGCTGCAGCTATTTGGTTTGCCGCAGTCGGTGCAAGGTAACATAGCCACCCTGCGCGACGGGGCGGAGATCAACGACTGGGCGCATGTGGTATTAAACTACCCGGCGCATAAAGTGATCCTGCACTGCAGCATGCTGGTCGCGGGCGGCTCGTCGCGCTTCACCGTGCACGGCGATAAAGGTAGCGTTATCAAAGCGCGGGCCGACCAACAGGAGAGCCAGCTGCTGGCGGGCGTGGTTCCGGGCAGCGCCGACTGGGGCCAGGATGACGACCCGCTGGTTATCTATGATGCCTCGCTGCAGGCCCACGCGCAGGCTACCCCGCAGGGCGATCAGCGCCAGTACTATATGCTGATCCGCGATGCGCTGAAGGGCCAGATCGCCAATCCGGTGCCGCCGGTGGAAGCGCTGGCGGTGATGGCCGTTCTGGAAGCGGCGGTGCGCTCTGCTGAAAGTGGTATGGTGCAGACCCTGGACCTGTCCGACGACGAGCGCAACACGCTGCGCTAATCCGCCCTGTTCTCCGGTTACCTGCGCGGCCCGCAGGTAACCGGTACTTTTGCGCCACCTTAGAAAAAATCACTATCTATCCGCAGATTAACATTGCTTTATCCTGCTCCATGGCGCAAAGCACCGCTGGAAATTTCAGCCAATTGGGAGGAGGATAGAATGCAGATCGATCGTAATGAGAAAGAGGTTGCTGACGCTGTGGACGCGGCAACCGTACTACCGGACAGGAGAAGCGCATGTATTACACGTTAGGAGATACCACTCTCCATTTTTATCGCTATCAGTGCAAATTTTACGTCGCCCACTGGGAAGGGGGTAACGTGATGAGCGAAAAATTTAAATCGTTTATCGAACAGATCACTGAGAAGACCGGGCTGGATGCGAAACGCGTCGAGACCGCCGCGCGCGATTATTTTACTAACGTGGATTAACAGGCAGTGCTGTTCGTAAGAGACAAGCTGGTGCGGTAGCCGCGCAGGCTAACCCACCTTTCACCGCCAGGACGCCTCGCGCCGCCTGGCGGCTTCTCTATTCTGCCAGCGTTAAACGGTAGTCAGTTTTGCCAGAATGGCGGCGAAGGCGTCATTAACCTTATCGCCGGCGAGCAGTTTTTTACGCAACGTGAAGCTTCTGCCGCTGGAACGGATCAGCAGCCGGACTTTCGCATCATTATTGCTGCGTTCAACTACGGCAACATCCCGCAAGGGAATAACGTAGGTATCGGCATAGAGCCCCGGCGTAAATATCATCGACTCGCCGCTCACGCCAATCACCACCCGATTTTGCAGACGATAGCCATTGCACAGCGCAACAATACCGGCGGCAATAAATACTCCGCCTATACCCATGCCAATCATTAAAATAATGATCCCGGCGATGAGTGCCAGCGCCCCTTGGGGATAAAAGCCTGAGGCATTAAAGGTTAATAGCTGCTGGTTATCAGCCTCGCCCACTGCCGTGGTTGATCGCCAGGGCGTAAATCCGGCATTAATCCGCGTTTGCAAGCTGAACAGGCTACCCACCAGAAAGATCACGCTGGCGGGCACCATCACGATGCCGCCAACAAACGCCAGGACGATGGCCAGATAAGGGTAGCGGCCTGACAGCATTATGCTGATCGCCTGAACCACCACGGCAATAAACAGGGCCAGCACCAGCCAGGACCACATGCTGTCCACCCCACGATGGAAATTCAGTTGTCCTTCATCGAGTAATAAATTACGCGCGACAAAACAGAAAATAATATTAACGAACAGGCCAATCCAGGCCAGCTTGTGCACATGCTTCATACCCTACTCCATTATGGTTTTTACTATTCCATTTCCAGGCATTATTAAATCCAGTCTCAATGCCGGCTGGATAGTAGCAAAGCGATACGCAAGATCAATAAAAAGCGCGCGGTCTCCTCACATTCTAATTTATATTCAGCGTGATATTGTTAGTTATCATTTATCGTAATTATATAAACCATCCTATATATTGGCGCTATATATTTTCAGCGCCATAATATCGCCCTGCCGCCAGGCAGGGCGTCGCAGATTAACGCTCCTCAAGCGCCGCCACCGGCGCCGGCGCGCTTTTCCTGCGCAGCAGATAGCCTGCAGCAAGGATCAGCAGCCATACCGGGATCAGGCAGACGGAGATGCGGATGTCCGGGGTCAGATACATCACCCCGAGGATCGCGGCGAGAAACAGCAGACACAGCCAGTTTGTCAGGGGATAGGCGAAACTCTGGAAAGCCGTTACCTTCCCCGCCCGCTGCATGGCGCGGCGGAACTTAAGATGAGTGATGCAGATCATCGCCCAGTTGATGACCAGGGCGGCCACCACCAGGGCCATCAGCAGGGCAAAGGCTTTCCCGGGCATCACATAGTTAATCACCACGCAAAGCGCCGTGGCGACGGCGGATACCGCCAGGGCGGTCAATGGGATCCCGCGGTGGTTCACCCGCAGCAGCGCACGCGGGGCGTTGCCCTGCTGAGCCAGGCCGAACAGCATCCGGCTGTTGCAGTAGACGCAGCTGTTGTAGACCGACAGCGCGGCGGTGAGCACCACCAGATTGAGGGCGTTGGCCACAATATTGCTGTCAATGGCGTGAAAGATCAGCACAAAGGGGCTTCCCCCTTCCACGACGTTCCGCCACGGGTAGAGTGACATCAGGACCGCCAGCGACCCCACGTAAAACAGCAGAATACGGTAGATCACCTGGTTGGTGGCTTTGGGAATGGTTTTATGCGGTTCGTCGGCTTCCGCCGCGGTGATCCCCACCAGCTCAAGCCCGCCGAAGGAGAACATGATCACCGCCATGGCCATCACCAAGCCCGTGATGCCGTTAGGGAAAAATCCCCCGTCCTGCCACAGGTTGGCCACCGTCGCCGCCGGGCCGCCGTGACCGCTAAATAACAGATAGCAACCAAAGGCGATCATGCTGATGATGGCGGCCACTTTGACAATCGAGAACCAGAACTCCAGCTCGCCATACACTTTGACGTGCGTCAGGTTGATGGCGTTGATCGCCACGAAGAAGATCGCCGCCGACAGCCAGGCGGGTACCTCCGGCCACCAGTACTGAATATAGATCCCCACCGCCGTCAGCTCCGCCATGCTTACCAGCACGTACAACACCCAGTAATTCCAGCCGGACATAAACCCGGCGAAGGGCCCCCAGTAGCGGTTGGCGAAATGGCTGAACGACCCCGCCACCGGCTCCTCTACCACCATTTCGCCAAGCTGACGCATGATAAAGAAAGCGATAACCCCGGCGATGGCGTACCCCAGCAGGACCGACGGGCCTGCCATACGGATCGTTTGCGCGATACCTAAAAACAGTCCGGTGCCGACCGCCCCCCCGAGGGCGATCAACTGGATGTGGCGGTTTTTTAACCCGCGTTTTAACTGATGCTCTTGCTGCGTTGTCATCTCTGACCTGCCCCTGTCTGTAAAAAGTCACGTTCGCCGGTAGCAACTTTCAGGCCAGCGGAGCGCCTTGCAGCGTCAGACAAAAATTAATTAATTGAAATATATTCAAATATTCTTTTCAAATCAGTTCCGGTAGCTGGTCATGTCGGCGCCGACCTGGCGCATCACACGCGAAAACTGGCCAGATAACGCACAGTTCATGAGAAAAAGAGCGGATTAATGCATGAACCTGACCCGTTTTGGTGCATCCGGTTTGCCGCCGTCCGCTCAGGCTTCACGCCAGGCAAAAAACTGTTAGGCTGGTAGCCACTTTTACGTTCCGCTAGTGGCCACTATGTACAACATCGACGACTATGATCTGAAAATACTTACCCTGCTGCAGGCCAATGGCCGTTTAACCAATCAGGAGCTGAGCGAGCTTATCGGCCTGTCCGCTTCCCAGTGTTCGCGCCGCCGTATCGCCCTTGAACAGGCACAGCTTATCCTCGGCTACCATGCGCGTCTGGCGCCGGATGCAGCCGGGCAGGAGATGCTTGGCCTGATTGAGGTGCGTCTGCTGAATCACACCCCGCAATGCGTGGAGAGCTTTCATCAGATGCTCAGTGAAGTGGACGCCATTCTGGACGCCTGGAAAACCACCGGCGACGCCGATTATCTGCTGCGGGTAACGGTCCCGGACCTGCCCGGTCTGAGCCATTTGATCAGCCATATTCTGGCGCAAAACAAAGGGGTGGCCCATCTGAAAACCGCCGTCGTGCTCAACCGCCTGAAAGAGAACGGCCAGCTGATGCCGGGCACGACCCCGCTGCGCTGAACCGGGGCACAGTGCCCTGCGCTGGTGCAGACGCGGGGCCAGACAATACGCGACAAGCGGCAAATTCGCACAATTCACGCATTCGGAAACCATAAAACGCACGACCCGTGCAATTTTCTCTTCCTGTCAGAACAACAGGTTAGGCTAAACCACGGCTATTTTTTCCGCAAACGCTCGCCAGGGCACGCTCCTCTGGTGCGATTTTTGCAAACAAGAGCTTATCCTTGTTAACGAAAAGATAGTGCTTATTTATGGATAACGTCCTTTCCCCTGAAAAACTGACCCACACCTGGCTGGAGGATGCCCTGGCGCTGCTGTTCGGCACGCTGATGATCTCCTTTGGCATTATCCTCTTTCGCCAGGCTGGCGCCCTGACCGGCGGGACGGCGGGCATGGCCTTTCTGATCCACTACGCCACCCACTTGCCGTTCGGCGTGGTTTTCTTCGCCATTAATCTGCCCTTCTACTGGCTCTCCGTCAGGCGGATGGGCGCCGCCTTCACGCTGAAAACCTTCTGCGCGGTCGGACTGGTGTCGCTGTTCTCCGACCTGCACGGCTACTTTATCCATGTCGATCGCCTGAACCCCTATTACGCCACCCTCTTCGGCAACATCATGGTCGGCATCGGCTTTGTGGTGCTGTTCCGCCATAAAGCGAGTCTCGGCGGCGTCAATATTCTGGCCCTCTATCTGCAGGATAAAAGCGGCATCCGCGCCGGTAAATTCCAGATGGTGGTTGACGCCTGCATCGTCACCGCCTCGCTGTGGGTGGTTAGCCTGCCGATGCTGCTGGTCTCTGTCCTCGGCGCCGTGATTTTGAATTCGATTATCGCCATGAACCACCGCCCCGGACGCTATGCGGTGTAATGGCTTCACCTTTGACGGTCATTTCAGGAGTAACCACTGTGTTTCAGAACGTTGACGCCTATGCGGGCGATCCTATCCTGTCGCTGATGGAAGCCTTTCAACAGGATCCCCGGGCAGACAAAGTTAACCTCAGCATCGGGCTGTACTATAACGAGCAGGCCATCATTCCTCAGCTGGAGGCGGTCCGTCAGGCCGCTGACCGGCTGCAGAGTCAGCAGCAAAAGGCCAGCCTTTATCTGCCGATGGAGGGGCTGGCGCCCTATCGCCGCGCGGTCCAGACCCTGCTGTTTGGCGACAATCATCCGGCGTTGCGTGCCGGACGCATCGCCACCATCCAGACACTGGGGGGCTCCGGCGCGCTAAAGGTGGGCGCTGATTTCCTCAAGCGCTACTTCCCCGACTCCGCGGTCTGGGTCAGCGATCCAACCTGGGAGAACCACGTTGCCATCTTTGCCGGCGCCGGCTTTGAGGTACATACCTATCCCTGGTTCGACAGCGCCACCCGCGGGGTGAATTTCCCCGCTATGCTCGCCGCCCTCCAGCAGCTGCCGCCGCGCAGCATTGTGCTGCTTCACCCTTGCTGCCATAACCCGACGGGGGCCGATCTCACCCGCGAGCAGTGGGATCGCGTGATTGAGGTGCTGATCGGCAGGGAGCTGATCCCATTCCTTGATATCGCCTACCAGGGCTTCGGCCGCGGACTGGACGAGGATGCCTATGCCATTCGCGCCATCGCCAGCGCCGGGCTGACGGCGCTGGTCAGCAACTCGTTCTCGAAGATTTTTTCGCTGTACGGCGAGCGCGTCGGCGGCCTGTCGGTGGTCTGTGACAACGCCGATGCCGCTGGGCGCGTGCTGGGCCAGTTGAAAGCCACCGTGCGCCGCAACTACTCCAGCCCGCCGGGGTTTGGCGCCCAGGTGGTGTCGCAGGTGCTCAACGATCCCGAGCTGAATGCCCTGTGGCAGGAAGAAGTGGAGGCCATGCGCACCCGCATCAGCGCCATGCGCGTCGCGCTGGTGAAGGCCCTGCAGGCAGCCCTGCCGGCGGGGGATTTTTCCTATCTGCTGACCCAGCGCGGCATGTTCAGTTACACCGGCTTTAGCGCCGATCAGGTAGACGTTCTGCGTCAAGAGCATGGCATCTATCTGATCGCCAGCGGTCGGGTCTGCGTGGCCGGGCTCAACCACGGCAATATTGCGCGGGTAGCCAGCGCCTTCGCCGCGGTCTGCGCACGCTAGCCGGGTCAACCCCGGCGCGGTAGAGCGATTAATCGCGACGCAGCCGGCGAGCCAGGCGGGTCCCCAGCGTCTGAATAAGCTGGACAATCACAATCAGCACCAGGGCGGTAGTGAGGGTGGCGAAAGCGTCGAAGCGCTGATAGCCATAGGTAATAGCCAGATCCCCGATTCCCCCGCCGCCCACTGTACCCGCCATGGCTGTGGCGCCGAGCAGACCGATGGTCGCCGTGGTGAGGGCCAGAATCAGCGATGCCGCCGCCTCCGGCAGCATAAAGTGCCAGACAGTCTGCAGCGGGGTTGCGCCCATGGCGTCCGCGGCCTCGAGGATCCCCTCATCCACCTCCAGCAACGAGCTCTCCACTAATCGGGCAATGTAGGGGGCGACAAAGACGATCAGCGGCACGATGGCTCCCGCGGTGCCGATAGTGGTGCCCACCAGCAGTCTGGTAAAGGGCAGGATCACAATCAGCAAAATGATAAACGGCAGCGAGCGCAGCACGTTAATCAGCGGATTCAGCGCCTGATGCACCACCGGGTTGGCCACGATGCCGCCGGGACGGCAAACCACCAGCACAATCCCCAGTGGGACGCCGATCAGCGCGCCAAAGCCCAGCGAGACGGCGACCATAATCAGCGTGTCATGCAGCGCCAGCAGAAACTGATCGCCGGTGATGGCGGTATCAATAAGATCAAACATGGGTGATTTTCACTCCTGCATCGACCAGATGGGTGATGGCGCGTTCGGTTTCGTCAGGCTCGCCGAGAAGCTGCACAATCATAAATCCCAGAATCCGGCCCTGAACTTCAGACATGCTGGCAAACAGGATATTCACCTCGACAGCATACTCGCGGATCAGGTGGTTAATAATCGGCTGCTGCGCCGTCGCGCCGACAAATTCGAGGCGTAAAGCCCGGGCGCCGTTATCGCGCTGCAGGAGCGACGCCACCCGCTGCGGCAGGCGGTCGTGCACCACCGACTGCACGAAACTGGCCGTTACCGGATGCTGCGGCTGGGCAAAGAGGTCGAAAACCGTCCCCTGCTCAACGATACGGCCCGCCTGCATCACCGCCACCTTGTGACAGATTTTCTGGATCACCGACATCTCATGGGTGATCAGTACGATGGTGATGCCATACCGACGATTAATCTCCTGCAAAAGCAGTAAGATCTGCACCGTAGTGTGGGGGTCGAGCGCCGAGGTGGCTTCATCGCACAGAAGGACCGACGGGTTGGTGGCCAGCGCCCGGGCAATACCGAC